>JAISTJ010000110.1 GCA_031272655.1 Tannerella sp. | reverse complement strand
GAAGGCAAAGCCGTAAGAGTCAAGGATTTACGCAAGATTTAATTAAAAATTAAGAGTTTGAGGTTTGAAGTTTGAAGTTTATAAGTTTATAGTTTATAAGTTCTTAATTCTTATCTCTTAATTCTCAATTCTTAATTCTTAATTCTTAATTCTTAATTCTCAATTCTCAATTCTTAACTCATCACTAATCACTTCCCATTATGACAGTCAATCAAATATCCATTTTTGTAGAGAACAAATACGGCAAATTGTGTGAGATTCTCGCTTTGCTTGCCAACGAGAACATACATATCATAGCCGCGACAGTAGCCGACACGTCGGAGTACGGTATTTTGCGCCTGATAGTAACCGAATCGGAAAAGGCGTATAAAATACTGAAAACCAACAATGTAAGCGCTAACTTGACAGATGTGCTCGCTATTGCCACCGACCGCTCGGCAGGCAGTTTCGCCCGCACCCTGTCGTTGTTCACCCAATCGGGGCTTAGCATTGAGTATATGTATTGTTTCTCGCTGGGCGACAAGTCTATACTCATCCTGCGCACCAACAACCGCGAATCGGCGCGCGAAGTGATCCGCCGCAACGATCTCGATTATATCACTGAAAATGACCTGATTACGCTGTAAGTATCTCCTGCAGCGGTTTCATCACAAAATCCCGTTCGTACATGCGGGGATGTGGGATAGTCAGTTCTTTAGTGTTGATTTTCAGGTCGTTATACAGCAGGATATCTATATCTATTATCCTGTCGGAATATTTGCCGCCGGTTGATTTTGTTTTTCTGCCCGAATCGCGCTCTATCCGTTGCGTTTCTTTCAGCAGTTCCTGCGGGGAAAGCTCTGTTTCGACTTTTACGGCAGCGTTAAGGAATTTTTCGGACGAGACAAATCCTTGCGGTTCGGTCTCGTAAATATTTGATACTGAGATAATTACACCAATGCGCTCCGCTATTTGACGGAGCGCATTTTCTATGTTTTGGGGCTTGTTGCCGAGGTTTGTGCCTAATGATAAATAAGTGATGTTCATTGTGCCTGCGCTGCGCTCTATAATATCAGCATAGCATCGCCATAAGCGCAGAAGCGGTATTCTTCCTTAATAGCAATCTGATAGGCGTCCATTATGAGGTCGTAACCTCCGAAAGTGGCAGTGAGCATCAACAGCGACGAAAGAGGCGTATGGAAATTGGTAATCATGCAGTTAGCTATGCTGAAATCGTACGGCATGAAGATAAATTTGTTTGTCCAGCCATCATATTCTTTCAGGTGGCCGTCGGTGCTGACGGACGATTCGATAGCCCGCATCACCGAAGTGCCCACCGCACAAATTCTTTTTCCATGATCTTTCGCATCATTGACCGCATTTGCCACTTTTTCTTCAATTTTCATCTGTTCCGAATCCATCTTGTGTTTCGACAGGTCTTCAACGTCAATCTCGCGATAGTTGCCAAGTCCGGAATGAACCGTTATGTATTCAAACCGGCAGTCTTTAATCTCAAGGCGTTTCATCAGTTCGCGGCTGAAATGCAAGCCGGCAGCCGGCGCTACAACGGCGCCTTCCACAGAGGCGTAGATAGTCTGGTACCGCTCCGCATCTTCCGGTGTTGATTCGCGGTTGATATATCTTGGAAGCGGGGTGCTGCCAAGCCCGTAGAGCATTTTTTTGAACTCTTCGCGTTTGCCGTCATATAGAAAACGCAGTGTCCGTCCGCGCGAAGTGGTGTTGTCAATCACCTCCGCAACGAGCGAATCGTTCGGGCCGAAATACATCTTGTTGCCGATGCGGATTTTGCGTGCGGGGTCAACAAGCACATCCCACAGCTTCATATCCGGATTAAGCTCGCGAAGCAGGAAGACCTCAATACGCGCGCCCGTCTTCTCCTTATTGCCGTAAAGACGGCAGGGGAAAACTTTCGTGTTGTTCATTATAAAAACATCGCCCTTGCCGAAATACTTGATTAAATCTTTGAAAACGCGATGTTCGATTTTCCCTTTATCGCGGTGGATAACCATCAGGCGCGATTCGTCGCGGAATTTTGACGGCTCCTGTGCAATCAGCGATTGAGGAAGAGTAAATTTAAATTTTGACAGTTTCATATTGTATTTATATTATTATCCAAAAATTCATCTATATCATTGGGAGACAAGCATTTATCGAGTGTTACCTCCCCTACCCTCGTGCGTTCGAGCGCTATCAGGTGAGCGCCCGAATTGAGAGCCTGGCCAATGTCGCGGGCAAGGGCGCGGATATAAGTGCCTTTGCTGCAAACGACACGAATCTTGATTACAGGCAGCTGATAATCAAGCAGTTCTATCTCATCAATAGTCAGCGTCTTTGGTTTCAGAGGCGCATCCTTGCCTTTGCGTGCAAGCTCATAAGCCCGTTTGCCGTCAATATTGCATGCCGAAAAAGCGGGCGGTATCTGCTCAATCGTCCCCTTAAACTTCTGCAACGTATCAGTAACCATCTGACTACTAATATGTTCCGTCGGATAAACCGCATCAATCTCTTTCTCCAAATCGAATGACGGGGTCGTAGCGCCCAGTTTCAGCGTGGCTACGTATTCTTTCGTCCGGTTTTGAAACTCATCAATCCGCTTTGTAGCGCGTCCAGTGCAGAGTATCATCACCCCAGTAGCCTTCGGATCCAACGTTCCGGCGTGCCCGACTTTGATTTTCTTAACTCCAAGTTTGCGCGATAGCTTATAACGAAACTTATTGACTACGTCAAACGAAGTCCAATCCAACGGTTTGTTCATAAAAACCACTTCGCCTTCTTCAAAATCCATCTTAATTGGTTAAGTATGAATAAATTAAAGCGAACAAACCGATTGCGATACAGTAGTAAGCGAAAAACACGAGCCGGCCTTTTTTCACTAACGCTATCATCCACTTGCATGCGAAAACGCCTGTAATGAACGCCGAAAGGAAACCGATAACAGCCACAGGAACGGGCAACGTTGAGAAAACAGATACGCTGTCGCCCGACGATGTTCCGAATGCCTTGACGGTATCAAGCAAAGCCTCTCCCAAAACGGGAATTATCACCATCAGGAACGAGAACTTGGCGACCGATTCTTTCTTGTTGCCGAGCATGATGCCGGTTGCGATGGTTGTTCCCGAACGCGACAAGCCCGGCATCACAGCGCACGCCTGCGCTATTCCTATCAACGATGCGTCCAAAAAAGAGATCTCCGTCTTTTGGCGGGGATTGGAATAGTAGGAAATCATCAGCAGAAACGCCGTCAGCAGCAACATCCAGCCTACAAGCGCCAGTCCGCTTCCGAAAAAGCCTTCTATCGTATCCTTGAAGAACACCCCGACAATTCCCACAGGAATCATGGAAATCAGCAGTTTAATTATCGTTTTGGTGTCTTTATTCCACCCAAACGACAGCAATCCGCTCAGCAGTTCGCCTATCTCGCGACGCAACACGACGATTGTGCTTAAAACGGTCGCAATATGCACTATCACGGCGAAAGCGAGGTTTTCTTCCCCATTCATGCCGAAAAGCGTGCCGAGGATAGTGAGATGACCGCTGCTGCTGACGGGCAGGAACTCGGTCAAGCCCTGCACCAATCCCGAAATCAATGCCTCCAACCAGCTCATTTTGCCGCTACGTCTGTTTCTATGTCTTTAGGTTTCTTCACAATGCCTACTACAACGAGCGCAAAACCGATGATGGTTATTATCGGCGCGACAACTATCCGCAAACTGCTGAAAATGGCAGGATTAAACGATACATCGTCCTTTGCGCCTCCTCCGCTCATAAGCGCGAAACCCAGAATTATCAACGCTACAGCTATGGCTATCAGCGTGAAATTCTCTTTTCCAAATGCAAAATCTTTCATATATTTAACTTTAAATTTTATACGTAATACATTTTTCCGCGCGACATCTTCAAATATCTGTTTACGGCGAAGTAAGCGGCTGTAACAGAGATTATTATGCCGGCGGCAATAACTAAAAGATAAATCAGAAGCAGGATTTCCTTACTCAAGACCTCTTCTATATTGAGAAATTCCTGCTTAAGATATAATAACGAAAACATCAGCAATATTATTGCAATCGCACCTGCAACAAGCCCGCAGACGATATTGTTATTGAGAAACGGCCGCCTGATAAATTCCGGCGTCGCCCCCACAAGCCGCATGGTGTATATCAGGAAGCGTTTCGAGTATATCAACAGCTTGACTGTGTTGTTGATAAGCACGAACGAGATAAGCACAAGTATCACTAACAGCGACAACAAAAGGAAACTGACGCGGCGGATGTTGTTATTGACCATCTGCATCATGTCTTTGCGATAATCTATCTGCGTAACATCCACTTTTTCAGCCAATTTCTTCTCAACAAACAGCAGGCTGTCGGGGTGAGTATAATCGGCGTTGAGCCTCACTTCGAGCGATGGGTGGAACGGATTGAATCCGAGAAACGCTTCGGGGTTCTCGCCCAGCTCTTTCTGCATCTCCGCCGCCGCCTGCTCTTTCGAGATAAATTCGGTGGACTTGACGCATCGCATCTTCTCAAAGTCGCTCCGCAACTGCTTTATCTTTGCGTCCGATATCCCGTCGTCAAGAATTACCGAAACAATCAGGTTTTCCCTCATGTAACGCGATAACTCGCTCCCCGTGAAAACAATGATAAGAATCAAGCCGAGCAAAAACAGCACAAGCGAGATGCTAACCACCGTTACAAAGTGGGAATTGAAAAACGAAATGGCGTTCTTTCTTTTCTTATCAGACATTTAAACTATTCTTTTTTAAAACCGAAGAGCCAATAAATAGCCCAATTTTACCACAAAAATACTACTTTTTTCTGTGATTGCTCTATTTTTTATGTTTATTTAACAATTTCCGTTCCTGTTAAAGTAGCCGAAGTCGCACTGTCTATGCGGACTTTCACATAATCGCCTATATGGTGTGAACATTTGTCAAAAATAACAATTTTGTTGTGTTCGGTGCGTCCGAAAAGCCGGTCGCGCGAACGTTTGGAAAAGCCCTCCACGAGCGCTTCAAACGTTTTGCCGACGTCGCGGCGGTTGCTCTCTTCCGACAACCGGTTTTGCAGGTCTATCATTCCCTGTAAACGTTTGATTTTCACCTCTTCCGGCACATCGTCCTTAAGATTTTTCGCGGCATAAGTGCCCGGACGCTCCGAATAGCGGAACATGTACGCCGAATCGAAGCCCACTTCGCGCATCAGCGACAGCGTCTGCTCATAATCGTCGTCAGTCTCCGAGTGGAAGCCGCAAAACAGGTCGGTCGAGATGCCGCACCCGGGCAAAATACTCCTGATAGCGGCAATCCTGCCGAGATACCACTCACGGGTGTATTTCCTGTTCATCAGCCGCAGGATGCGGTCGCTACCAGACTGCGCCGGAAGGTGGATAAACTTGCAAAGGTTGCTGTGTTGAGCCATCACTTTAAGCATCTCGTCGCTCATATCTTTTGGATGCGAAGTCATAAAACGGACTCGCATCTGCGGAACGGTTTCGGCAACCATAGCGAGCAGGTCGGGAAAAAGAATGGATTTCCCGCTGTCTGTCAGGTAGTTATAAGAATTGACGTTCTGCCCCAGTAGCGTAACATCTTTATAGCCTTTCGCCTGCATGTCAAGGACTTCGTTAAGAATGCTCCGCACTTCGCGGCTGCGCTCCCTGCCGCGGGTATATGGCACAATGCAGTACGAACAAAAATTGTTGCACCCCCGCATTATCGAAACGTAACCGGCAATATGAACGCCTGCCATCTTCAGCGGGATGACATCTTTATAAGTTTCAAGCGTCGAAAGTTCCACATTTACAGCCTTTTCGCCTTTTTCCACAGCGCCCGTAAGGTTTGGCAAATCCATATAGGAATCGGGTCCGGCAACAAGGTCAACGC
Organism: Tannerella sp.; assembly: GCA_031272655.1. Taxonomy (GTDB): domain Bacteria; phylum Bacteroidota; class Bacteroidia; order Bacteroidales; family Tannerellaceae; genus Tannerella. Next base: position 16,916 of record JAISTJ010000110.1, on the reverse strand, counting down.
CGTAATTTTCAATGAGTTCCGCGCCTATCCTTTCAGCCATACAGCCCAAAACGCCTACAATAAGCGTTTTTTTGCTCTTACGCAACGAGTTGTAATAAGCTAACCTGCCAATAACGCGCTGCTCGGCGTTATCGCGCACCGAACAGGTATTGACAAAGATTGCATCCGCCTCCTCAATTTGGTCTGTCAGCGCATATCCGCACGACTGCATTACCGATGCAACTACTTCACTGTCAGCTACATTCATCTGACATCCGTATGACTCTATATATAACTTCTTTTCGTCGTCTTTTAGCTCTTTCACGCCGCAAAGGTACAACTTTCCCCGCAATTTTTTACACTGAAAACGCTTGCGCGTTTATTTTTTTACTACATTTGTACGTTTTTTTAGCGGATACTATCAGGAAATCATGAATGATATTGAGCTTAAAATCAGGCGCTTGCGCGAAGAGTTAGAGCAGCACAATTATAACTATTACGTGTTGTCCGCTCCCGTTGTATCCGACAGTGAGTTCGATACGATGATGAAAGAGCTGCAATCGCTTGAGGAGCAGTATCCGGAATATTTTGACCCCGCATCGCCCACCCAACGTGTCGGCAGCGACATATCGAAAGAGTTCCGGCAGGTTGAGCATCAGTATCTTATGCTCTCGCTTGGGAACACTTATTCCGAAGGCGAGGTGCGCGATTTCTTCGACAGGACGGCGCGAACGCTAAACGGTGAGCCGTTCGAGATAGTCGCCGAACTGAAGTACGACGGCGCTTCCATTTCGCTGATATACGAGAACGGCGAGCTGAAGCAGGCTGTAACGCGGGGTGACGGCACTCGAGGCGACGATGTTACCTCCAATGTGCGCACTATCCGCTCTATTCCTTTAAGGTTGCGCGGCGAAGGCTATCCTGCGAAATTTGAGATAAGAGGCGAGATACTGCTTCCGTGGGCTGAATTTGAGCGGCTGAACCGCGAGCGCGAGCAAAACGAAGAACCGCTGTTCGCCAACCCCCGGAACGCCGCTTCGGGTACCCTCAAACAGCTTAATCCGGCAATAGCCGCCGAACGCCGCCTTGATGCGTACCTTTATTATCTTCTGGGCGAAAACCTGCCTTACGACACGCATTTCGGCAACCTCACAGCCGCCCGCTCGTGGGGATTCAAGATTCCGGATGTGATACGTATCTGCCACAGTATGAACGATATATCCGATTATATCAAATACTGGAACGACGAACGCAGGAATTTGCCGGTAGCTACTGACGGTATAGTACTGAAAGTCAATTCGTTAAAACAGCAACGGTTTCTTGGTTTCACCGCCAAAAGTCCGCGTTGGGCTATCGCATTCAAGTTTCAGGCCGAAAAAGCCGAAACACGCCTCAACTCCGTTTCATATCAGGTCGGCAGGACGGGCGTCATCACTCCGGTAGCCAATTTAGAACCGGTTTTGCTTGCAGGCACGACCGTCAAACGCGCATCGCTTCACAATGCCGACATTATTGCCGAGCTTGACCTTCATATCGGCGACAGCGTCTATGTTGAAAAAGGCGGGGAGATAATCCCCAAGATCACAGGCGTAAACAAGGAAGCACGCACGTTTATGATAGGCGAAAAAGTAACGTTCATCACCCGTTGTCCCGAATGTGGAGCTATCCTTGAGCGCGTTCCGGGAGAGGCAGGGCATTATTGCCCCAACGAACGGGACTGTCCTCCACAGATAAAAGGCAGGATAGAGCACTTCGTTACAAGGCGGGCGATGAATATTAATATCGGACCCGAAACCGTTGAAGACCTCTATGACGCAGGCTATATTCATAATGTGGCCGACTTATATACCGTTAAGTATGAGCAACTTATGAGACTTGAAAGGTGGGCTGACAAGAGCGCCCGCAACTTCCTCGAAAGCCTCGAAGAATCAAAAAAAACGCCTTTTGAGCGTGTACTTTTTGCGCTCGGCATCCGTTTTATAGGCGAGACAGCCGCCAAAAGGCTCGCTTTCGCGTTCGGCTCTATCGGCAAACTGCAGCAGGCAACGGCAGAAGAACTTACATCGGTGGACGAAATCGGCGACAGGATAGCGCAAAGCGTTCTTAAATACTTCTCCGACGAGGATAACAAGCTGATAGTGAGCCGTTTACATGAATACGGTTTGCAGATGCAGTTGAGCGAAGAAGCCCAGACCGCACGCACCGACCGCCTCAAAGGTCTAAGCATCGTTATCAGCGGCACTTTCTCCCATCACTCACGCGATGAATACAAGGCGCTGATAGAGCTGCACGGCGGCAAAAACAGCGGCTCGGTATCGGGAAACACCGATTTTATCCTTGCGGGCGACAATATGGGACCCGCCAAGCTCGATAAAGCCCGAAAACTCGGAATTAAAATCATCAACGAAACAGAATTTTTAAAACTTATAGATACAAATGGTTCTGACTGATTATTTCATAAAAAAGGAGACTAAAGCCCTTATAATCAAGTCTCCCGAAAGAGAACACTGCTATCGTTCGATGGCGGCAATAAGGACAGCCCTGTTTATTTGCGACGCCAAAGACTGGAACGAAGCGCGCAGTTGCATTGACAAGCTCAAAGCATTGAAAAAGACGGTGAACACTGCCATCTTCGCGCCAACCGAAAAGGACGTGCCGACATGGTACTCCAACTATGTGTTGCTACGCGCCGATAAAGACGTAACACTGTGGGGGTTCCCCGAAAAATACTTGCAAAAGCAGTTCAATAGCATACCCGCCGACGTGATAATGGATTTCACCGGCGAAAAGTCCGCTGCAATGTATTACCTTATGCTTCAGCATCCTTCAACATTCAAAGTAGGAATCAAGCAGTCGCCGACTTCATGTTACGACCTGTCAATCGTCCCATTGGATGAAACTTATACATTAACATATATGTTCGATCAGATAACCGGTTATCTGCAAACAATAACTTCAAATTAATAATGGCAAAAATAGATTTACGCGGAATGGGCGTCGCCCTGATAACTCCATTCAAAGAAGATGAAAGTATTGATTATGAGGCATTAATCAGGATGATAGACCACCTCATTGAGAACGGGACAGATTATATCGTGGCGCTCGGCTCTACGGGCGAAACTCCCACATTATCAGAGGAAGAGAAGAAAGAAATAACCCGTATTGTGGTTGAGCGCGTCCGTCGCCGTATCCCGATAGTGCTTGGCGTCGGCGGCAACTGCACAAGGAATGTCGTTCACCAGTTGGAACATACTGATTTAAAAGGCGTTGATGCCATACTATCGGTAGTGCCTTTCTATAACAAACCGTCGCAAGAAGGTATCTATCAGCACTTTAAAACCATATCTGCCGTTTCCCCGCTACCGATAGTATTATATAATGTACCCGGGCGCACGGGGATGAACATGACGCCGCAGACAACACTGCGCCTTGCCCGCGAATGTAACAATATAACCGCAATCAAGGAAGCGTCCGGCAATATCACCCAGATGGACGACATCATCAAGAATAAACCTGCTGATTTTCAGGTTATTTCAGGCGACGATGGCATCACTTTCCCGCTGATAGCATTAGGCGCTGTAGGCGTTATCTCGGTGATAGGCAACGCTTTCCCGCGCGAATTTAGCCGTATGGTGAGGCTCGCGCTCGAAGGCGACTACACCAATGCCCGTGTCATCCACTCGCGGTTTGCCGAGCTGTTCGAGCTGCTGTTCGTGGACGGCAACCCCGCAGGCGTTAAGAGTATGCTCCACATGATGGGCTTCATAGAGAACAAGTTACGCCTCCCCCTTGTCCCTACCCGAATCCCCACTTTCGAGAAAATCCGCGAGGTGCTGCATAAATTAAATATAAAAGTTAAATAAAAAAACAGCAAACTTTTTTGGATTTTAAAAAATTATCACTAATTTTGCAGCCCGAAATCGGGGTGTTTTTTTCATCCGGAAATCGAAATTTTTACGTAAATAATTATAAAACAGATACATAGCAATGAAAAAGGAACTTCACCCAAAGAACTACCGACAGGTAGTATTCAAGGACATGTCTAACGAAGACACGTTCATCACGCGCTCAACTATCAATACGAAGGAAACGATTGAAATTGGCGGCGTTACATACCCGCTTGTAAAACTTGAGATTTCAAACACTTCGCATCCGTTCTACACCGGCAAAGCCAAGTTAGTGGATACCGCCGGCCGTGTGGACAAATTCATGAGCCGTTATGGCAACCGAGTAAAAAAATAAATTGTTTGTTGGTCCATAAAAAAAGAAACTGCTTGTTCTCACGAATAAGCAGTTTCTTTTTGCCGTTTCCGGCATGCAAATCTTATGAAAATTTTAAAATCTAATAAGTATATCTGTACTTGCCTACTTTTACGAGACGGCTTCCTTCACGTTCAACATCCTGATTAACAGGTAATTTGCTAACAGGAACGCCGTATATGTTAAGATAATACAAAGTAGGATTGATTACATATTGTGTGGTGTAATTGGTCGGCGTTTCCACAAAGCCAAACACATTGCAGACGTTGCCCGTATTTTCTTCCGACGACAAATCCAGCTCATACTTATGACCATAGTCATCTATTTTGATTTTATTGTTCTCATAAGCGTACTCGGTGTAAATAACCACGCTGGAGATGCCGTTTATCGCCGCCATCTTTATCCGTCCTTCTTCATCGTAGGTATAATCCACGCGGTAAGTCATTACCCCGTCTTTCTTGGCAGTGATTTCTTCCGCGCGAAAAGTGCCGTGTGTGTTGCCGTATTGTATATCATACTGGATGCCGTCAATAGCGCACGTCAAGCCGGTCGGCAGATATTGAACCGTTGCCTTGCCTGCATAATCGCCGTTGCGGTTGAAATTAAACTCCGAAAGCCCCCTGTCTCCATAGGTAAGAAAAGTTATAGCTTCATCGGCCTCAACCGATGTTATTTTGGCAATAGAATATGTCGGCACTACAACGCTATTCTCTCCTTCACCACATCCCGTCAGCGCTATACAGGCAAAAACCGCCGCCAACGTCCCTGAAATAAACATTTTTATATTCTTCATATTATTCAAATTTTGGTGCAAAAGTAAGATTTTTTTTTCAAAATTCCTGATTTTTTCTGAAAATAATTTTTCAGAACGGATACCCGACGGCGAAATGCCATGCAAAGTTGTCTTTGAAGTTCGGATTATAGATAGCCCAGCGCTTGGCTGCCGAAGCTTGCGGGTTATATGCCTTGAAGCCGGAATCGAGGCGCACAAGGAAGTAATCGAAATCTAACCTGATGCCAAGCCCGTACGAGACGGCAATCTCTTTGTAAAAACGCTTCGGGTCGAACTCGCCGTCTTTCTGGTAGGCGTATTTTTGTATGGTCCAGATGTTTCCTGCATCAACAAACAGCGCCAGCTCTACTTTCCAAAACAGCTTTGAGCGGTATTCAAGGCTGGCGTCAATGCGTATATCGCCCGTCTGGTGGATAAACGAGGTGCTGTCGGTGATGGCCATGCTGCCCGGACCGAGTGAACGGACGCTCCAACCGCGGTTGCTGTTGGCGCCGCCGGAATAGTAGCGCCTCTCAAACGGTATCTCGTTGCTGTTTCCGTAAGGATAAGCCAAGCCGCCTCCGATATGAAAAGCTACGGAGTTGCGGGTGTCAATAGTCAGGCTGCGGGCAAAATCCACATCCCCCTTAACAAACTCCGAGTAGTTGATTCCTAAGAGTTTATACCTGCCGTTAGCGTCCTTTTTCGCCCCAAAAATGTTCGACAGCGCATACATCAGGTTACCCGCCGATTCAAACGCCAAGCGAAACGAATAGTTGTTGCGCCGCCGTTCCATCGGGTCGTAGTTGTTGAAGGTATAAATATAACCGCTGCTGACCACAAAACGGTCGGAATAATTGTACAGGGCGGTTGTTTCGGGCAGCCTGTCCTTAAAATCCTTCTCTATATAAGGAAGGAATACATAGTTGATATCCAGTAACTTAAATGTATGACGCGCCAATGTATTCATTCGATTCTGCCAGTGGTAAATCCACCCTCCCGATACTATCGAACGGTAATATTCGGGGCGTTGTTGCTGGTCGTAACTTAGGTTGAACTCTGTTGTGGCGCGTATCCTGCGGGCGAAATCATAGCTGACGAACGGGAACATGAAATGGGGGAAGTTGAGCGACGTCTCACCTGCAAACTCCCAGTAGTTGCCTCTCTCGTTGGTTGACGACAGGTATTCGTAGCCGCCGCGGATTTTTGCCGAAAGCAGCTCCGAGCCTTTGAACAGGTTACGGTGCTGATAAGTCATTGACGACGCAAACCCCAGATCGCCGGCAGAGTTAGTGCCTTCAACATCGAAACGCACTCCCTGCCTCTTCGCCGGAGCTGTCAAAATGGTGCAGTTGAGCTTAGACGTGTCGCCAATCTGTATTTCGTCAAACTTTATATTCATGTATTTCAAGGCATTAAGCGCTGAAAATGAGGCGTAAGTCTGTTCTACGCTCCTTTCGTTGAAACGCAAACCGGGTATGATATAACAGCTTTGCTGCAAAATCGAAGGCCGGATGCTGCGACCTTCGTTGCCGTAATAGATTTTCAGCCCGCGCCACACAGCCGAGTCGGTAATGCGCCAGTTTTCACCCGAAAACAGCGTATCAAGCGGGTCGTAATCTGTCAATACCTTCACTTCGTTGATATAATACCGCTTGTGCGAGCTTTCCATAACCGTTCCGGCCGAATCAACCTTTTCAACGGGCTTGATAAACATCTCTAAATCAACGCGATTAGACTGAAAAGCGCTGTCCGCTTTGTATCCAATAAAATCGCGGTTGAATGCGTAATATCCGTTTCTCCTTAATAATGAGGTAATTCGCTGCCGTTCCTTGTCAAGCAGATTGCGGTCAAAAAGCATCCCTTCCTTTATATAAGATGTATAGTCGCGGGGCGCCGAACGGAAAAGCGAGTTGAAAAAAGACATGCGCGGGGGCTTCAGGTTAGCTATACTGTCTATTGTATTATCCTGAATATCAACATTATAGTTATAGATACGGTATGGTTCATTTGTTTTTATACCGAAAGTCAGCATCGCCTTCTTACGCCTTGCGGTATCCGTTTCCATTGATATTTCGGCGTTTATGAAACCTCTGTTTGAGAGGTAGCGTTGCAACTGCATTTCCGATTGCGTCGCAAGGTTGTAGTCAAGTATTACCGGCGGCTCACCCATATTGCGTAACTGCCTGTTTATCCAACTCTTATCGTTACGGCCAGACAGATTGTACAGGTACAATGGCCACTTGAATATCCCGAAGACTTTGAAATTAGGCTGCTGTTGCAGGTAAGGCTTCATCTCCGACGACTTCACTTCAGGGTTGTCGGAACGGATAACAACCTTATCAAGAAGATACTGGCCATCACCTACATACTTCGTTGAGCTGCAAGACAAAAGCGTTGTCAGGCAGCAGATACAAGCGATGATTTGATATTTCGGAAAAGCCATTTTTATCTTATTTTTTGCCGCAAAAGTAACAGAAATAAATTAAATTCTTCATTTTTAATTCTTATTTCTTAAATCGCAACAGGCAGCTGACCGGATAATGGTCGGAAACCTTGATTGACCTGTCCACACGGCAGTTATACGACTGCATGGCCGGTGAATGGAGGATATGGTCAATGCGGAAGAGGAACAGGTTACGGTTATAGGAAGTGCCAAGCCCTAAGCCGGATTCGGCGAAGGAATCAATCAGCGGGATGTTGCGCATGGTGCGGTGTGCGAATGAGATCGGGGTGTCGTTGAAATCACCGCAAACGACTGTGTAATAGCCGTTTTCTTTGCGGATAGCATCTGCAATGATAGCTACCTGGCGTGCGCGTGTTCTGAAAGCGACGCTCAGTTTCTTGGGGATAGTAGCGCGTAGCTCTTCAAAAGCCTCTAAATTGCCTTTAGTCAGCACGTTAGAGTATTTTGTACGGTCTTCGGCTGTCAGTTTAAACGACTCAAGATGGTTGTTGATGAGGACGAGTTTCTTCCCGTGTACATTAATATTAAATAGCGCCGAACCGTTGTATGCCGACGCGAACCGTATCCGAGACGATTTCGTAATTGGAAATTTCGACAGCACCGCAAGCCCGTAACCATCGCCGTTACCCTGCCGTTTAACGAACACTTCGGAAATATAAGGATACATCGGCAACGCAGCAGCTATGTCGGCCGAACTCATCATATTTGGGCGCGTACCGACCATATATTCCTGCAGGCAAACAATGTCGGCGCCCGACTTAGCAATATACTCAACCATCTTATTTTTAGAGTCTTTCGTATTATCGAAATAGCCAAAATCCATCACATTGTAAGTCAGCAGTTTAATAACATCGTCGCTGCGGGTTACCTCTGTTAACGGATGAAACGGACAGTAGCGGGTCAGTGGTTTCCAACAAAGTATGAAGTCAAGCGCAAGCACAAAAACGAACAGCCACCTTTTTGTAAAAAGCCAGAAGAATAAAAAGAACAGCCCTGCGATGATGAACAGCGGGAAACAGAGGCCGAGATATGCGAACAGGACGCTTTTTTCGGGCGAAAAAATGTCGGAATAGGCCGAAGCCGCAAGCAACAATGCGGCAACAAGCCCACTAATGCCCATTACCGAGTTGAATATCAGCCTGAAAGGTTTTATCCAGACCTTACTTTTTGCTGGCTTCAAAGAGCCTTCTTTTTTCTTCCGCCGATAGGCTTTCATATCCCGAACGTTTCAGTTTATCAAGTATTTCGTCAATTATTTGTTCTTCTTTCTTTTTCCGGAGCAGGTATTCGGCATCCGTTTCCGCCCGCCGCCCGTCGCCGTAACCGCCCGAAAAAGCGCCGCTGCCGGACGAACCGCCAAAACCGGAAGGCGGACGTTTAACCCTGAAAGTCGGTTTAGCGGAGAAGCAGTTCACAATCCCGTCGAGCCACCGGTTGACAGTGGCTGTAATATCTTTTCCGCGCCGGTACTGCGAAGCGAAGCATATACCGAGCAGCGCCCCGCCGATATGCGCAATATGCCCACCCACATTGGACGACGACAGCGCAAGGACGTCAAGCGCAAGCACCCCTACGGCTAACCAGATAAGTTTCACCTGTCCAATGAATAACAGGTTGATAATGAAGTCTTTCTGATAAAAAGCGACGGCAAAAACGATAGCCATTACCGAAGCCGATGCCCCTGCCAAAAAACTAAAGTCAGCCCTGTCTCTCAACAGCGGTAAAGTGTTATAACTGAGCAGGAAAAGCACTGCACCAGCCAGGCCGCCGAGCAGGTAAAGCCCGCCAAACTGCCTGCCGGTGAAAAACTGCATGAAAATCTTCCCGAACCAGTAGAGCCACAGCATATTAAACAGAATATGCAGAAAATCAAGGTGTACGAACATATAAGTCAGCAGCGTCCATGGCCGGCGGATGAGCAGCCACAGGTTGGACGGCAGTTCTAAGTACAGCGCTAACGACGATTCTGTCTTAAACAGCGCCAACACTATCATTATAACCGTCAGTAGCAGGTAAACCGCCGCATTGATATAAATGAAGCGCATTAGGATGGAACCGTTTAAGTATCTGCGTTTTATATCAGTAATAATAGTTGCCATCGTTATAATTTTTTTTCTTCCAGAGCAATACCATAATAACGCCGAAGAGCATGCCGCCCAGATGCGCAAAGTGGGCAATGTTGTCGGATCTGAAGTTTGCGAAGCCGAGGAACAGTTCAATCGCCCCGTACCCGAGCACCATATACTTCGCTTTTATCGGGAACGGGAGCGGGAAAATGTACATGCTGACGTTGGGATACATCATCCCGAAAGCCATCAGGATGCCGAACACCGCACCCGAAGCGCCGACAGTGCTGCTGTTGATAAGCGCATTGAGGTTGCCGAGCAGCGGGTTTGTGTAGTTCTTCCCTTCGGCAAGCACCGACGCCCCTTCCGAATGTACCATTTCCACCAAATCGGGCGTAAGTTGCATCTCTATATGCCTTATTCTCAGATAGATAACTAACAAATTTATCAACCCCGCGCCGATTCCCGTTACCATGTAGTAGGTCAGGAAGCGTTTCGAGCCCCACCTCTGTTCCAGCACGTTGCCAAACATATAGACGGCGAACATGTTGAAGAAAATATGCGCGAAGGAAGCGTGCATAAACATGTAGCTAACTACCTGATACAGATGGAAATTCTTCGCCATCGGATAGTGCAGTCCGAGCATATCCGAGAGGTCAATCCTCGTCATAAAAACCGACGCCAGCCACATCAGCGCATTGATGATGATGATGTTTTTGACCGCCGGAGGCATGTTTGGCATTAAACCGAAGCCGTTTTGTCTCATTTTTTTCGTTTTTTTTGTTCTAAAATCGGGTGCAAATTTAGGAAAAATCGGGGGATTTTAGGGGTTTTATCATACAAAACATATATTTTTGATAAAAATTTCCGGAAAAATTTGCACAGTATTTAAAATAGTTATATATTTGCACCCGAAACAATATTTATCGTAGGGTATTGTTTCGAACAAGAAACGTTATGTAGGTCGTTATTTTATAAAAATAATATGTTTACTAATTAATTAATTTTTCTATGAACAAAACAGATTTTATCGGTGCAGTCGCTAAAACAGCAGGGCTCACCAAAGTGGATTCAAAGAAAGCAGTCGAGGCTTTCATTAAAACAGTTGAAGGTGCGGTAAAGAAGGGCGATAAGGTCGCTTTACTGGGCTTCGGGTCATTTTCGGTCGTTAAGAAGGCCGCTCGCAAGGGCGTCAATCCTAAGACCAAAAAGCCGATTAGCATTCCGGCACGTAAGGTTGTTAAGTTCAAACCGGGCGCAAAACTTGCAAAAGTTGTGAAGTAAGAAGGTTTGACACAAATCCAAAGAAAGCTCGACACCCCAAATGTCGAGCTTTTTTTTCGTCAAAATTTGCACAGAATAAAAAAAAGTAGTAATTTTGTCAGGTCAAACTGAAAAAATTGCAGTCTGAAGATGATAAGAAATGAGATACAACAGGTGAAGCAACGTTTTGGTATTATTGGCAATAATGCTGATTTGAACAGGGCTATAGACACGGCGTTGCAAGTGGCGCCGACCGACCTCTCAGTGCTCATCAACGGCGAGAGCGGCGTCGGAAAAGAAGTCTTTCCCCAGATCATACACCAAAACAGTCCACGCAAACATGCGCAATATATAGCCGTCAACTGTGGCGCTATCCCCGAAGGGACGATTGATTCGGAGCTTTTCGGACACGAAAAAGGCTCATTTACAGATGCTAAAGACCTTCGTAAGGGTTATTTTGAGGTTGCCGACGGGGGTACAATTTTCCTCGACGAGGTCGGCGAGTTGCCCCTTGCCACGCAGGTCAGGCTTCTCAGGGTGCTTGAATCGGGCGAATTTATGAAGGTAGGCTCGTCTAAAGTGCAGAAAACCAATGTCCGAATCGTAGCAGCGACAAACGTAAACCTCTCGGAAGCCATTACTAACCACAAGTTTCGAGAAGATCTCTATTACCGCCTCAGCACCGTGCCTATTCGCATCCCGCCGCTTCGCGAGAGGCAGGAGGATGTGTTGCTGCTGTTCCGTAAGTTTGCAAGCGATTGCGCCGAGAAATACCGGATGCCGGCCATTACCCTTACCGACGACGCCAAGCAGTTGTTGCTGTCGTACCGCTGGCCCGGCAATGTGCGCGAGCTGAAAAACATAGTTGAACGCATTTCCGTCATAGAAGAGACGCGCGAGATAACAGCCGAAACGCTTAAGTATCATATACCTAACCTCACGATGGAGAAGTTGCCGGCGCTGGCGCCGCGCCTTACCGACGAACAGAAAGTGTTCAACAGCGAGCGCGAAATACTCTATCAGGTTCTTTTCGACATGAAAAAAGATGTCAATGACCTCAAGAAACTCGTTCACGACATCATGGGCGGCAACATACCGGCTGTGCATGCCGTTGATAGTGAGATATATACCCCCGCTACTGTTCATCAGAAGCCTAATATTCAGGACGCCGAGACGGTAGAAGAAACGCTGTCGCTCGACGATGTGGAGAAAGATGTGATACGTAAGGCTTTGGAACGGCACAACGGGCGTCGCAAGAACGCCGCCGCCGACCTCCAGATTTCCGAACGTACACTGTATCGTAAAATCAGGGAATACGGAATAGAATGAAAATCAATCGTTTACATAGTCCAAAACTTGTGTTTTTCTTTGCATGCGCATTTACAACTGCATTCGCGTTTGCTTTTACGGCGTTTGTAATGTTCTCATGCTCAATAAGTTACTCCTTCAGCGGCTCGTCAATAGACTATACTAAGGTACATTCTATTGCCATTAAGGACTTCCCGAACGTATCGCCGTTAGTCTATGCGCCTCTGTCACAAAAGTTTAACGAAACACTTAAAGACAAATACACCCGCCGCACCAAGCTGCAAATACTGCGTGAGGGCGGTGACCTCGAACTCGAAGGAGAGATAACGGCCTATAACCTTACTCCTCAGGCAGTTAAGGAAGACGCCTACGCTTCCCAGACGCGCCTTACTATTACTGTACGCGCGCGGTTCACTAATAAAGGCAACTCCGATGAGGATTTCGACCAGACTTTCTCGGCTTATCAGGAGTTCAGCAACGAACGGACTATAGACGAGGTGCAGGACGAGCTGTGCCAACTTATTATAGAAGAGATTGTAGATCAGATATTTAACGAAACGGTAGCAAACTGGTAAAGATATGACAAGTTCGGAATTGTATCAATGGATGGCAGACCCGTCATTACTGTCGAAAGAATCACTTGTAGAGTTGCGGCAGATGGTGGATGATTACCCTTATTTTCAGGCGGTTAGGATGCTTTACCTGAAAAATCTGGCCGTTCTTAATGATGTTCGCCTCGATAAAGAGCTGAAAAAGATGTCAATACACATTCCCGACCGCAAGAAACTCTTTATGTTAGTCAAAGGTTTTGACCGGCAACTGCCTTCCGCAGCTACCCCGGAGGGTATCCGCGGCACGGTCAAGTTCGGTGCAAATGCTGCAGTCTCAACCGAGCTGCCGGATGAACTTCCCGACGAGCTACCCTCTGATAATCAAGCTGATAAGCAGGACGAGCCGCCTGTAACAATCCAAAAGGCCTACACAGGCACCGAGAAGCCCAAGTACAAAGCTCCGCCTGCGGATTATATCGGTTGGCTCGAATCGAACGCCGACGACATCGTTCCCGCTGACGGTTCAGGCAATCGCTTAAGGCATCAGGATATTATAGATTCCTATCTTGAAAAAGGCGCTTCCCAGCTCAATTTGGCTCCAAAAACGCACGAAAATGAGGACGAAAATGGAAAAACGGCGAAAAATGTCATTGGCGAAGCATCCATAGATGACTCGTATTTCACTGAAACTCTGGCTCGTGTGTACATTCAACAAAAAAGATTTGACAAAGCGCTTGAAATTATTCGGGTATTAAGTTTGAAATATCCAGAAAAAAATATTTACTTTGCAGACCAAATTCGCTATTTGGAACGATTAATTAACTTAAAATAAATAAAAAATGTACGTATTTTTAACAATTCTTATTCTTATCTGTTCGGTATTTTTAGTATTAATAGTGCTGGTACAGAACTCAAAAGGAGGCGGTTTGGCATCAGGTTTCGCCTCATCAAATCAGGTACTTGGTGTTCGCAAGACGACCGACTTTTTAGAGAAAGCAACATGGTGGTCGGCAGGTCTTGTAGTGCTGTTTTGCATCGGCATCACGGCATTTCATCCCTCGCGTCAGAAAGTGTCGTCCAACTCTGAGGTACTCGAAAACGTCAGCGCCCCTGTAAATACTCAGGCGCCCGATTTCGGCACTTCCCTGCCCGCCGCCACAGAGCAGCCCGCAGAACAGCAGCCCGAACAGCAGCCGGAATAGTCCGGCATTGCGCCGTCGTCAATTGCCCTCTGCGCTATCGTCATTGCGAGGAACGAAGCAATCCGGAAGATGTAGTCCGAATTTTTTTCAACAAAAATGCACCGATTCTGAAAAAAATTTGTATATTTGCAGCCGATTTAAATAAATAATTACCAAAATGGAAGAAAAAATCGGCATTTACATCTCATTTTTCGCCTACATGGTTATCCTGTTAGCCATAGGTGCGTATTTCTACAGGAAATCGAAAACGGGCATTGCGTCATATTTTCTCGGCGGTCGCGAAATGGGGCCATGGGTAACGGCGCTCTCGGCGCAGGCGTCAGACATGAGTGCATGGCTCTTTATGAGCCTACCCGCAGCAGCGTATCTATTTGGCTATCAGGCTTGTTGGATAGCGCTCGGACTTATTATCGGAACTTTCCTCAACTGGAAAATAGTAGCGCGCCGGATACGAAACTTCACTTTCGCATTCGGCGATGCCATAACTATTCCCGAATATCTGCAAAAGCGTTTCAAGACCGACGCGCCTGCCATCAGGTTCATCTGCTCGTTTATTGTGCTGATTTTCTTTCTTTTATATGTTGCGTCAGGCTTCAGCGCCGAATCGAAACTTTTTCAGGAACTGTTCGGGATTGACTACCGTATAGCGCTGTTTATCAGTGCTTCCACTATTTTGATATACACTTTCCTCGGCGGTTTCCTTGCCGTCAGCTGGACGGACGCTTTTCAAAGCGTTTTGCAGTTTTTTACCATCCTGATAGTGCCGTTCATACTGTTTGCGAAGATTCCCGCAAGCGGCATTGAGCACGTCTTTTCGGGCGATTTTTTCAGCAGCACGTTCTTTTCGTCACAGACAAGCAATTTTACGGGCGAGATAGTCTCCGGTCTCGGTTGGGGGCTGGGATATTTCGGAATGCCGCATATCCTTGTGCGTTTCATGGCGGTGCGAAACCCTAACGACATACGCCGTTCCCGCATCATTGCGATGCTTTGGGTCGGTATAGCCCTCTGTGCTGCCGTTGCCATCGGACTTCTCGGGCATGCGTACCTTGACAATCAGGGTTTCACTTACGCCAATCAGGCGCAAGCCGAGCGCATCTACCTGAAATTCGCTTCCGAACTGTTTTTCCCATGGATGGGCGGCATCTTACTTTCGGGCATCCTCGCAGCCATCATGAGCACTGTCTCGGCGCAACTGCTCGTCGTCGGCTCCGCGATGGTGAACGATATTTACATGGCTGTTTTCAAGAACACATCGGAAAAGAAGTCGGTGAATTTCAGCAGAATATCCATTTTTATCGTAACCGCTTTAGGAATTATGTTAGCATGGTACCCCGAAAGCACCGTGATGGGATTCGTTTCGTACGCTTGGGCTGGCTTTGGGGCGACATTCTCGCCCGTCATACTGCTTTCCATTTTGTGGAAACGCCTCACACTCAACGGCGCACTTGCCGGAATGGTTATCGGCGGAATGGGAGTGATATTATGGGAATCGCTTGATTTACACGCTGTTACTGGCTACACTTCAATAGTCCCCTGTTTCATCTTCTCCTTTATTATCATCGTGTTAGTATCGCTTTACGGAAAAAAGCCTTCCCAAAACATAACAGAATGTTTCGAGAAGGCTGTCAAGATGTAATGAATAATACACCACCGGTAAGAGAACTTTTTTTTTGCAACGGCGTCATTTTCAAGTGATTAACCGTGCAATTCTATCTCCAAATTCTTTGGTGCCCAACGGTTTGCCGTTCGGCATAAATCTTGCGAGATCATTAGTGGCTTCGCCGTTGGTGAATGCCTGCTCCATTGCGGCGGTAATTTTTTCAGCCGCTTCTTTCCATCCGATATACTCCAAAAGCATTACAGATGAGAGGATTAACGATGAAGGATTAGCGAGGTTGCGGCCGGCGATATCGGGAGCTGTGCCGTGTGTGGCTTCAAAGATGGCATGTCCCGTCATATAGTTGATGTTAGCGCCCGGCGCAATGCCGATGCCTCCGACCATCGCGGCGAGCTGGTCTGAGATATAGTCGCCGTTGAGGTTGAGCGTCGCTATGACAGAATATTTTTCGGGCGTCAGAAGGGTGTTTTGCAGGAAAGCGTCCGCGATACAGTCATTCACAACAAGCTTACCATCAGCAAGTTCCTTAGCATATTCACGTTCGGCCAAAGCATAGCCCCATTTCCTGAAGCCGCCTTCGGTGAACTTCATTATATTGCCTTTGTGGACAAGCGTAACAGTGCGCAAACCGTTCGCCAGCGCATATTCAATCGCCGCACGCACAAGCCGCTCGGTACCTTCCACTGAGACCGGTTTGACGCCAAAAGACGAGCTGTTTTCAAAGCGTATCTTTTTCACATTCATCTCATCCTTAAGGAATTGCAGCAACTTTGCAGCTTCGGGCGTACCCTGCTCCCACTCTATTCCGGCATAGATATCTTCAGTGTTCTCCCTGAAAATCACCATATTAACTTTCTGAGGCTCTTTTACCGGAGACACAACGCCTTGAAACCATCGCACCGGCCGCAGACAGACATAGAGGTCGAGCGTCTGCCTTAATGCCACATTCAGCGAGCGGATGCCTTCACCTATCGGCGTTGTCAGCGGACCCTTGATGCCGACAAGGTATTCGCGGAACGCATCAAGAGTCTCGTCCGGCAGCCAGTTTCCCGTCTGTTCAAACGCTTTGCCACCGGCCAAAACTTCCATCCATTCAATCCTGCGCTTGCCCTGATACGCTTTTTCAACAGCCGTATCGGTAATCATCCGGTTCACAGCCGTTATCTCGCTCCCTACCCCGTCCCCTTCTATAAAGGGGATGGTAACATCCTCAGGGACAATAAGTTCGGCATTTTCTTTTATTATTTTCATATTTCATTCATAATTCTTAATTCTTAATTAAAAATTAAACCCCAATATCCGAACCCGGCCAACGATTCCCGACTCCATCAGCGGAGACTTGGCGCCGGGTCCGCGACTTAATACTAATCCCCGCTCTGCTTCCGGCAGGTTGCGGTCGCCTATTACACGGTTAGCCCATGTGTTAA
>JAISTJ010000089.1 GCA_031272655.1 Tannerella sp. | reverse complement strand
TGGCGTCAGCTTGACGTCTAATGGTGAAGCGCCTGTGTTTGAGATAGTTGTCGAAGCTGTTTTGGCTTGATAGCCGTCTTTTTCAAACGTGAAAGAGTAGCTGCCGGGCTGGTACTGGGGCGTTGTGTAATTGCCGCTTGCGTCGGTAGTGGCTACTATGGCGCCGGAATATTTTACGGAAACGCCGCTGATAGCGCTGTTGGTGGATGCGTCCGTAACCTTGCCGGTAATGCTGAAAGCCCTGCGGCGAAGCGTTATCTGAACGTTATTGTTTGAGCCTTTGCCGACATGAAACGGGTCTGATGTTTCCTCGTAAAACATGCCGGAGTTGTCGGTAACGGAAACCGTATATTCGCCTTCGATGACTTTGTGGAAGGCATAAGAGCCGTCGCTGTTGACTATTTTGTCGTTACTCGTTGCAGGTGAGAGAGTTATAGAGAGGTTATTGCCGTTAATATTGGCGCCTCCCTGCTCTGTTACCCTGCCGTTAACGGTGTATCGGAATTGCGATTCGTCGGGCGAGCATGCCGCGAATATAACGAGCAACAGGACAAGCGCCCTTTTTAGCCTCGCGCCATTGCGAATGTAGCGGAAAATCACATGATTGCATCGTTCTCCGTCATGACGGGAATGTAATCCGACTGATGAATATCTAAAAGTAGTTTTCATATTCTAATTAGTTAATTATCATTTAGTTAAATAGAAAATAACTCCGAGCATCGGGATTTTTGAGCCGATGGCTCCGGAGACATTGATGGCAACCGGACCGAATTGGAGGCTTGCGCCAACGGAGGGGGATATTTTGAACGCAGCAGGCAGACTTTCAAAAGTCCCTGTTTCATAAGTTATTTTGCTCGACATGGAATAATCGGCGCAAACGCCCGCCTGAATTATCAACCCCATCGTCTCGGAGAAATCGAGCCTGTAGAGTGCGTTAACAGGGATGCTGACCCCTGATTCGGATACATGCGCATAGCCGACGCCCCATCCGTTTTGGGGATTGGTATCCCCGTAGTTGTAAGCCTTAGTATCGCCGCCGAACATCTCATAGAGCAAGCCTACGCTGAGGCCTAATCCGAGTTTGTCGGGCAGGAAATAGTAGTCATAGCGGGCGCCTGCCTGCATGCCGTTGAGACTCATATTGCTGCCGTTCACGTCAAGTTGTTTCAACGCATATCCGGCATAGATTCCGAACCCGCGTTTCTCGTTCAAAAGTACGGGACTTCCGGGTTCTTTTACGGTCGTCTCGGCAGTCTTTTTGGCGCCGGAAGAATATCTTTGCTCCGATGATGGCGTAACTGCCTGTCCCCGTTGAGTGGGCGTAGTCGGGGCTTTTAGTTCTTCTTTCCGCGTATTTTGTTTAGTAGCTTGCGCGGCGTTATTTTTTTTTCCTTCGGTTTTTTCATGCCAAACCGTTATTGTCTCCTCTTTATTTCCGGACAATATTTTGAACTGGTACTGCCTTCTCGTTTCGTATGCGTTATGCACTTTCATAAAGACAAGAACGCTGTCGGCTTCCTGCTTCAGGCCTATGATGTCTGGATATTCATTGTTTACAAGTTCCCAATCGGTGTTGCATACAACGCTAACTGACTGATAATCAGTACTGTCATCATCGGAATTGAAGTTCAGTTCGCGTTTATTCACTTCCATGGTTATTTCCAACGCGCTTTGAAAGACTTCTATTCGTTCCCGCAGATTGCCGGTAACGATGTCGAAAGCGCAGCTTCGGCTTTTGGCTGCCGTGTTTTTCTGAACCGTTACCATAAGTTCTTTTTCATTGACCGAATGGCTTGGTTCGCACCATGCAGGCAGCAACTCGGCGTCTAATTTCCAGCTTTTCTGGTTGGTATTGACGTTAAGGATAATCACGGAATCGGCGGCTGTGAATCGCAGTTCTTTTTGCGAGACGGATAGCGTCGGCGCGGGTGCGGGGGGCTGCTGGGCGGCTTTTGCAGCCTGCGCTTTGAGATTAGTTGCCTGTGTGATGCGCGACCGGCAGTCGGCTACTTTTTTATTGAGCGTTGCCTCGGCATTTTCAGGTTTTGAAGGAGCTTTCCGGGCTGTCTCATAATAACGGATAGCTTCGTTGAAATCGGTTACGGCGGCGTCATAGCGCTTGTTGTTGATGTTGGTTGTTCCCGACTGAAAGCGGGCGTCGCCCTGCTTGAGGATTTGTTCGTAGGCGACATACTGCGCTTGTGCGGACAGCGCCGTTAGTATCAATAATACTGTCAGAGTTAATAATTTTTTTACAGTTTTCATGTTCTCTATTTCTCCAAATTTTTTTTCAATTTCTCTATTTGTTGTTTTCTATGTTCATCGTCTCTCAAAATAAGATATTTTTTAAGCTGAAAGATAGCCAATGAGGAAACCTCCCTTTTATCCTTGGCCGAAACATCCGGATTGTCGTCAATAAACTTGATAAGGAAGTCGGCATTTTCCAAATAAGATTTTACGGAGTCATCTATTTGTTGCGAAAGGAGTTTGATCTGGTCGTTAAGATGTTGCGATGTTTCCAATCCGTTCATCAGAGTCAGTTCTTTAGCCTGAGAATAAGCGTCATTAGCGTCTTTCAGATTAAGGATTGTCTGCTCTGCAAACAGTCGGTCGCCTTTTTCTATTAGTTCGTTTACCTGCGTTTGAACATCCTTCGGTTCGGCTGGTTGCTCTGTCTTTTCATCAGTCTTACCGGAATTGTTGAGGATGAAGTAAATGCCGCCGCCGAGTATTAGAGCCGCTACAACGCCCGCAATGGCATAAAGAAATGTCTTGCTGAGTTTGGGGCGGTTTTCAATAACTGATATGGGCGGTTCTTGCAACGCTTCTTCATTTTGTTCCGACCGGCTTTCGTAATAATCCTTTTTCGATGGCAGTTTCGGCAGTTGTGGCTGTTCCGGCTGTTGTGGCAGTTCCGGTAATTCCGGCTGCTCCGGTTGCTGTGGCTGTTCCGGCTGTTCCGGTTCAAGGTCGGGAGGCGTTTCGACCGGTGGCTCAGAGGCAATTATTGTTTGTGCAACGGCTTTACTGCGCCTTTTGGGCTTCTCTACTTCGATGTAAACCTCTTCGGGCGGCGCTTTTGGCTCTTCTACACTTACTGCCACCTCGACCGGCTCTTTTTCTTCTGTTTCAACGGCGATAATATTGTCGTCTTCCTGAATAGATGGTTCATTTCCAATAACTTCCGCAATGATAGATTCTTCGCTTACAACAGGAACGGGTTTTTCCGAAGGGGTTTTCGACTTTGGTGAAGGTGTAACTATCGGTTTACCGGTAGGAGTGGCGCTCGCCTGATGTTCGGGGAAGATGAGCGGGCGGCCGCTACGCCTTTCTACGCACAGTTCTACAATTTTGTCGGCTGTCGGACGATTCCATGTCTCAATATGAAGGCACAGCTCAACGAGGGTACGGAGTTCGTCGGAACATTCGCTGATCATATCAGGCAGGTCGGCTCCGCTCTTTTGTATCAGTCCGCCGTTAGGTCCGAATGGCGCATAGCCTTCCATCAGTTCAAAGACGGTCGCTCCGAGCGCCCATACGTCGCTCGACTTCACCGGTGCGGGCATCTTACCGAAACGTTCGGGTCCCATATACGGGATTGTGCCGCCAAAATCAAGCGTTGTGCTGCTGCGAACACTCCGCTGAAGGGTATGACGCGCCTGCATGCTGATGCCGAAATCGGTTATCAGGAAGGTCTCATTTTCGCCTATCATTATGTTGTCGGGCTTTATATCCTGATGTATAATCGGCGGATTATGAGTGTGTAAGTAAGCCAGACCGGATGCTACGTCATGGAAAAACCGCCATGCAGTCTCTTCGTCCATCTTACCTATCATCTTGTTAGTAGAGCCGTTTTGGATATATGGCATTATCAGGAACGGCATATTGTCAACCTCATCAAAGTATGAGGGTTTTAATAAATTGGAATGATTAAAGTTGTAAACAAGCGAAAATTCCTTGATAAAGAGGGCAATACCATCTTCATCAAGACCCATGCCGGGGGCATAGACTTTCAAAGCCTGCTCCAAACCGGTACGCATATCCTGTACCAGCCATACCTCCGAGAAGCCTCCCCGTCCAAGCAATTTTATCAGCTTGTAACGGTCCCTGCTAAATAACATTCCTTCACTTAACTGCATCTTTTTCTATATATTTGTTGGATAACCGGTTCATTTACCGAACCAATTATTAATAATGATTTGACTGTCAAACAAATTAAAACGGTATGCCAAAAACAACAGCAACAATATCGCTGCAAGTATAACGAGAATTACCATCCAACGGCGTTTTTTGCCCGGAGAATTTAACAAATCCGGCTCTATAACAGGCTCCTCAGGCGACGGCTCTTTTGTTTCTTTTGTTTCTTGAGTTTGTGCCGTTTCTGTTGTCGTTGTTGTTTCTGTTGTCGTTTCTGTTGTTGTTGTTGTTTCCGGAGTTTCTTTTGTTTCTGCTGTTTCCGGAGTTTCGGCAGGAGTGGCGACAGCGCTTTTTATTACTGTAATATCCTTATTATCAGGCGTTTCAATATTGGCATTGTCCTCAAAATCAATTGTTTCCGATTTTTCCGTTTCAGCTGTTTCCGTTGCTTCCGCTGCTTTTGCCGATTTCTCCGCTTCTTTTATTTCCTCTTCCGACAGGAACATATTTTCCTGTCTAAGAGTAGGTTGCGACGAAATGAAAGGTATAGGATCGGGTTCGGGAACCGGCATGTCGCCTACTTTAAGCGCCTGACACAGTATCAGCGTTACATTGTCTTCCCATCCGGCTTCAAAAGCGGCTGTCCACAACGCCTCGCGGCAGGCGGCAAGGCTTTCGGTGTTATGACTGATGATAGTCTCCAGCTCCGCATCGCGCAGTACGCCCGAAAGACCGTCGCTGCACAGCAGGAAGATGTCGCCGCTGCGCAGGTAAAATTCCTTGATGTCTGGCTCGGCTTTCTTGCTCGGATTGCCGAGCGAGCGCGTGATGATGTTTTTGTCGGGATAGTCGAACGCCAAAGAAGCATCCAACTTGCCGTTATCAACAAGCTCCTGCACATACGAATGGTCGTGGCTGAGCAATATCAGCCCGTCCTTTGGGTTATAACGGTAGGCGCGACTGTCGCCGCACCAGCCTACTACTATCTGTCCCTGTCCTGTAAGCCATGAAAGCACTATCGTGCTTCCCATCCCGGATTTGGTCTCGTTGTCGGCGCTTTCTTTCTTGATTACGGCGTCGGCTTCCTGAATGCCTTTCCGGATATAGTCTTTCACAGATTTGGTTGTATTAGTAACTTTGTCCGTGATGTTCGCAGGAGCGAACCATTCTTTGATGGTTTTGACGGCAAGGGCGGACGCAACTTCGCCCGCCTTCATGCCGCCCATACCATCAGCCACCACAAGCAAGGCGCCTTTGTCCGACAGTGTAATCTCTTTATCCGTAAGAAATCCCCATTCGCCACTCTCAAGATTATCACTGATGAGGAAGTTATCCTCATTATTAGGACGTCCGGCCGCCTCGCATCGGGCAGCTAACCTGAATATAATATCAGCCATACAAGTTTCTTTATTTCACTTCAGCAACAGGTACCAATACTTTTTTACTGAACTCTCCGCCGGTAACTATTCCGACTGCTACATACTTGCCGTCTTTCTTGTACATCACCGGGCCGCCGATATGAGCGCCCTCAGTGTTGGACGATACTATCAAGCCGTATCCGTCAAGTCCGGGAGCCGAAACGACGCCGGTTGAATACTGCGGACGGAGATTGTACACATCTTCTGCGCCAAGACCGGCAGGATAGCCGAATATTTCAAGCGTAACTCCCTGAGGCAGAGAGTTTGACAATGTAACATCCGGAATAAGGCCTACCCGTTCGTTTGTACGGAAATAAGCCCAGTCAAGACGCGAGTGGGTGTCGGAAGCTTCAGCCTCAACATACGTGTAAACCCGACGTCCTTTCTTCTGTGTATGCGGCTTGTCGTCGCTACGGTTGGCTATAATCTGGTCATAAGAGAATTGGAAGCGTCTGCCGGTCGGGGATATGATCGTGTAATGAGCCGTCAGCGAGCCGTTGTTGAACACGGCGCGGTTGATTTCCTTCAGCATATTGCCATACTCC
The DNA here is from genome assembly GCA_031272655.1 of Tannerella sp. Taxonomy (GTDB): domain Bacteria; phylum Bacteroidota; class Bacteroidia; order Bacteroidales; family Tannerellaceae; genus Tannerella. The sequence continues at coordinate 13,167 of JAISTJ010000089.1, read as the reverse complement.
AAGTCCTTCTCTATCACGCGGTTATAGTAGTACCACGGTTCCACAACGTGACGGGCTGTTACGAATCTGCCGTCATTGAGCATAAATCCTGAGCCTACAATCGTGCTGAATTTGTACGATTTAACCGGCTCGCGGAGGTTTTGCCATTCGAGTTTGTCGAGGATGATGACATAAACGTAAGGATTAACGGCTTCAACATCTTCGAAAGTGTTAACGCCTGTGGCTGAGGCATCTGCACCGTTCTCAATCTTTTTAGCCCCTGATGCTTTGGCTTTTGGAGCCGGAGCTTCATCCTCATCTTCGTCCTCATCTACCGCCGCAGCTTTTGCTTTAGGCGCAGGCGTCGGCGTTGCAGCTACCTGACGGACTATCACCTGTGGTTTGCGGTTTTTCAACTCTTCCTGAGCGGTGCGGATGTCTTCAAGTTCCTGCTCTTTCTGCTCAAGGTCGCGCTTGATGGCTGCAGCTTCTTCGTCCGAAGAAGCGACTTTGTTTTTCAACTCTTCTTTCTCGGCTTCGATCTGGTCTGCACGCTGCGTCAGCTCTGTCTGCTTTGCTATAAGAGCCTCTGTCTCACGGTTTTTCTCGATAGCATACCAAACGCCGCCGATAATAAGCAACGCCAAAAGCACCGACAGTATTGTCAGAGCCGTCTTGTAAGGCGCTAATGCCTGCTGACGGAACAGGCTCAAGCGGCGTGTAAGGCCGATGCTGCCTACTGTAGCCTTGTTGCCCTGGGGAATAATGAACCCTAACTTAGGTCCGCCTACCGACAACTGAATCTCGTCGCCGTTCTGAAGATACCAGTCAGCATCAACTTTCTGACCGTTCACAAATGTGGAGTTTGTTGACGACAGCTGGACAAGCTTCCAACGGCTGCCTTCGCGCACTATCGCTGCATGACGGCGGCTGACAGTATTGAACGAACTGTCGAAGCGCACCTGACACTGCGGGTCGCGACCGATTTCAATCTGGTCAACAATGATTTCCTGCGCTTCTCCTGCGCGATGATACTTGGAACTGTTGAAGTGTTCCAATACATAATAGGAGCGTCCCCGTCCCAGCAGGGAACCAACTCCTGCGCCTACAGAACCCGAAAATGAGCGCTTGTAAGGCTGTAATTGAGTTTTATTTTCCATTTTCTGAAAAAGATTAAAAAAATTAGTAAATATGTTTATAAATAAATTGTTAATTCTTAACTTTTAATTCTTAATTCTTAATTAAATCAGTACCCTTCCGCCCGAAGCTTAACGTCTCCAACCGAGATGATGTCTCCCGGATAAAACGCCATGCCGTCGCGGGATACTTCGGATGAATTGACGTAAGTTCCGTTCACAGAATCCCTCCAACCGTCTCCGGAATTGATATCCCTTTGCCCGTCGCGGATATACCACACCTGATTGCGTTTATCCCATTCAAGGGTGCAGTGTTTGCGCGAGATATAGCAACTGCCTGTCTCTACAAGCGGTATGCTGTTGTTGCTGGAGATGTCTTTCCTGCCCATTGTCAGCAGGCGTTTGCCGTCTTTGAGCAGGTCGTTGAGACGGAACGATGTGCCATGCTCTTCGCCGTGCATGATTCTCAGCAAAACTCCCGACTTCACTTCACGGCTGAAAGACGAGGTATCCTTTTCCGGACTTATTTTCACTTCCGCCTCAGCATAAGACGATTGTGCGGGGAAGAGCGCAAGTACGGCGTCAACAGTCTGGAGCCGGTTCTTGAAATCAGGCACAAGACATCCTTCGATGATTCTTGCAAACTCCGCTCCCTGACGGGAGTTTGTGAGCAGCTTCCTGTCCCAGTCGCCTTCCCTGCCACGCTTAATGTATATCGGAAGATCGTTTTCGGAATCCAACCTGCCGAATGGCAGTATTCCGGTGATTATCTGATACATAAGCACTCCGAAAGAGAAGATGTCGGTTGTAGGCAGCACAGTAGCTTCGCCGCGTTTGGGATTAACCTGTTCGGGAGGCATATAGGCGTAAGTGCCGAAAATCTGCGTCGGTTTGCCCAGCAGATTACGTTCGGTCATACGCTTGTTACGGTCGCCTGCAATACCGAAATCGGTCAACGCCGAAGTGCCGTCGTCTCTTATCAGCACATTTTCAGGTTTCAAATCTCGGTGAACCTTGCCGCAGCTGTGAAGATCCCTCAGTCCGTACAATATCTGCCTGCCGACAGTGATGTAGTCGGGGCGTTTCTTCTGCGCCAGATGGAGCAGGTCGCCCTGCGGACAAAACTCCATAACGATATACGGGTTGCCTTTTTCCGTGCCATAGTCGAGCGACTGCACCAAATAACGGCTGTTGATGCGCCCGGTCTGAAACTCCATCTCAAAGCGGTCGGACAGTTGCTGGCGTATCTCAGGATGCACTTCCCACAGGCGCATCAACTTCAGCGCATATACATTATTGCTGAAGTCGTGCACCTTATAGACATTCCCGAAAGAGCCTTCGCCCAAGACCTGCTCAACGATATACCTTGAGCCGACCCTGTCGCCGGGATTGAAATCGCACCTTTGCGCTATTTTACTGTTGCTTCCGCCCATTGAAAGTTTGATGTTTGAAGTTATTCACAGTTAAAAAGAAACTGCCGGTCCCCCATAAGTAGTATGTCGCCGTCTTTTATCTCTGTCGGGTCTTTAACCCTGATGAAAGTTGTCTGAAGCTCACTCAGGTCTTCGACGTACCATTTGCCGTCTCTATACCGTAGCACAGCCTGTTGCCTTGAGGTGATAGTCGGGTTGTCCGGCTCGGTGTTATCCCTGTTCAGCACTACCGTATCTTCGTTAAACTCTACGCGCTCTTTCTCTGCCTCATTCTCTCGCGGAAGAGGTTTCAGGTAGCATACGACCGGTTCGGGTATCACTTCTTCTTCCGGTTCTGCCTCTTCCTCTTCCACGATCTCCTCTTCGATAGCTTTCTCCCAAGGATTAATCGTAGCTTCGGCGTGCGGCAACTTGCCTGCTGCATACCTGACGGTCTTGACTTCTCTTTCGTCAACATCGGCCTGCACCGGCGCTGAGTCGAAAGCATCCGTATCTATGAACGCCCCGCAATCGGGACATGTGTCATCGCTGCTTCGCAACGGATATCCACATTCGGGACAGCGCGTAATAGTCTTAATATCAGCCTGTTCGGCTACGGCAGAGCCTGACTCGAATACCGTCTTTTTGATATTCCTGTCGTCGCCGGCATATTCCTGAACGTCGCGGGAGTAGCTTTCCCTGCCCCCTGAAGTGTTCAGTAATACGTTGCATTTCTCGCACTTAACATTATCGTCGGGATTATCCCATCCGCAATTATCGCATCTCATATCTTCAGGTTTTCAAAATTCTACTCCTATACCAAATGACGCGCCCAGACGGAGAGACTTACCAAATTTTCCCTCATCGAAATAATAGGCTTTCGAGGCGTGCAGGGCAGGCTCAAGGAAGACATGCTCAAGCACAAAAATAGTGTATCCCGCCTCAAGCTTCAGGTTTGAATAAATGTCGGCGTCGCCTTTCTTGTAGCCGTCAATGCCCAGACCGACATAAAAGCCGGTAGGAGCGGCATAAAACCTTGTGCCGAAGCCTAATTTCACTCCAAGAACGCCGTCCGCATCGCCATACTTATAGGCATCAATGCCTGCTAATCCGGTGAAAGCGAACCATCTCGACAAGAAGAATACGCCTTCGCCGTCCAAATTGAACTCCAGCGCATTAGAGCCTTTTTCGCCTGTAATCAGAGAAAGATCCATTCCGGTAGTCCTGGCTTTCCATAAAGTCATCCCACTGTAAAAATCCTGTCCGTAGGTCGCGCCGAGACTCGCCAGCGCCAATACCATTGTCAATACTACTTTTTTCATAATGTTGTTATTTTAAATTAAATATCAAACAGTTAAAGCCGTCGTAATAGATGATTTCAGCGGTGCCTCTCAAACCGAGTTTGTCATAGACGGGCGACAAAAATACACTTTTTTTATTATAACAAAAAATTTTTCGGAAAAAAAATACTATTTTTAGTCTGAATGGTCAAAAATCACGTCCGAATGGTAAATTTTAACCAAAAAAACAAAGCAATCCAAGGGAATAATTTATATAACCCTTCGGATTGCTTTATTTTCGCAGGGACAGGACTAATCCTGCCCCTGAACATAATTAAAAAATTTAAAGAAGATCTTAACTCTAAGCTCTAATATCTCTTAATTCTTAATTCTTAATTCTTAGTAACCCCCACCACTGCCGGCTCAAGCACAATACCTTTGCGGGCCATCCTGCGGCGTTGTATCTCGTATGCGAGAGGTGTTGCCACAAACAGCGTTGAGTAGGTGCCTACTATTACACCGAGCATAATAGCGAAGGTGAAGCTGCGTATCGTAGCGCCGCCGAGCGTAAAGATACATAACACAACGACAAGTGTGGAGATTGAAGTATTAAATGTACGCGCGAGAGTGGAGTTCAGGGCATCATTGATAACCTGAAAACGGTCGCGCTTGGGATAGTTGCGGATAGTCTCGCGGATACGGTCGAACACAACCACAGTGTCGTTGATGGAGTAACCGATGACTGTCAGCAACGCCGCTATGAATGTCTGGTCAACTTCCATTGAGAATGGCAGTATCTTCCACAGCAACGAGTAAAATGCTATAATACAGAGTGTTGTAACAAGCACCGAAACAAACACACCGACTGAAAATCCTATCTCACGGAAACGTATCAAGATATACAACGCCATGAAAATCATAGCAAAAATGACCGCCATAACAGCCGCGTTCTTGATGTCATCAGCCATACTCGGCCCTACTTTCTGCGAGCTTTGTATGTTCGTAGCAGTAAATTGCTGAAGAGTAGCGCCTTCCGGCAAATATTGCTTCACGCCTTCATACAGTTTTGAATAAATTTCTTCATCTACAGACGGATCGTTGTCTGCAATCTTGTAGTTCGTTGAGACGCGCACCTGATTGGAAGCGCCGATCTGAATAACGCTGACTGAGCCATCTAACTGAACATCAAGCGATTCGCGCAAGTTGTCAGTGCTTACGGCATTGTCAAAGCGAATGACATAGTTGCGACCGCCGGTGAAGTCAATACCGCTGTTCAGGCCTACCGTAAAGAGCGATGCAGCGCCCAGGACAAGTATTGCCAACGGTATAAGATAGCCTGTTTTGCGCTTGGCAAGGAAGTCGAAATGCGGATTTGACAGGAAGTTCTTCGATATGTTCGTAACAAAGGTCAGCCCTTTGATTTTGTCTTTAGCTATGAGATATTCGTAAACGAGGCGTGTGAGGAACACTGCCGTCAGGAACGACACGGCGATACCGATAAGCAGCGTCCATGCGAAGCCCTTTATAGGTCCTGTTCCGAAAATGAACAGCACTATACCTGCAATCATCGTGGTTAGGTTACCGTCGAAGATGGCTGAAAAGGCGTTGCTGTAACCGTCTGCCAACGCGCGGGCGACGCTCTTGCCTGCCCTCAACTCTTCCTTAGTGCGCTCATAGATAAGCACATTGGCGTCCACCGCCATACCGAGCGTGAGCACCATACCGGCGATACCCGGCAGCGTCAAAACGGCTTTGAATGAGGCAAGGATGCCAAGAGTGAAGAAGATGTTGATTATCAGCGCTCCGTTGGCTACCATTCCCGGCACTAAGCCGTACATCACGCACATATAAATCATCAGCACTATCAAAGCCACTATAAATGAGATAACTCCGGCGTTGATGGCTTCCTGACCGAGCGACGGACCGACAATATCTTCCGACGCAATATTGACCGAAGCAGCCATCTTGCCCGAATTAAGCACGTTTGCAAGGTCTTTAGCCTCTTCTATGGAAAACTGGCCTGAAATTTGCGACCGGCCGCCGGTAATCTCCTGATTGACGCGGGGAGCGGAGTAAACCAAGTCGTCAAGTACGATAGCCACGCAGTTGCCGATATTGTCTTTAGTCAGGCGCGCCCATTCCTTGGCGCCTTCTGCGTTCATGTTCATGGATACAACCTGCTCCGAACGCGCTATTCGGTCTTGCGCAAAATCGGCTTTGGCGTCCGTAACAACGTCGCCGCTCAATGCGGGCGAACCGTCACGCTTAGTTACTTTCAACGCATAGAGTTCAAAATATTGCTCGTTCTCATCGCGGCTCTTTACAGCCCAACGGAAAATAACATTGTTAGGCAACACTTCCTTCACCTGACGCAGGTTAAGCAAACTGTCTATCTTGGACATGTCCTGACGGCTTGCAACGCCGACTACAGGTCCCGGAACTATCTGGCCGTTATACGAATTAGGCATCAAAATCGCAAACAACGGGTGCTGCCTTGCAAACTCGGCTTCACTTTGGGTCTCATCTGCAGGCGTATCGGTGTTTATCTGCTCCAAGAGCGAATCTACTTCCGAAGTTTCGTTTTCTGCCGTTGCATCTGCAGGCGTTTGGTCAATCGCAGGCTTCTCCGTTGTTTCTTGAGACCCGGATGTTTCTGTTGTTTCCGCTGATTTGGCTTTTTCAGCCGCAGCCCTGTCTTCTTCTATTTTAGCTAAAACACCGTCAGCTTCAGCGAGTTGTTGATATAACTGTGTCAAGTCGTATGTCTCCCAGAACTCAAGATTGGCGCTTCCCTGAAGCAGTTTACGCACACGCTCGGCCTCTTTCACTCCCGGTAATTCCACCAGAATACGGCCATCGGTCTCAAGTTTCTGAATATTAGGCGATACAACACCGAAACGGTCTATACGTGTACGTAACACGTTGAAAGAGTTATCTATAGCGCTTTGCAACTCTGAGCTGATAACTTTAACTACATCAGCATCAGATGTTTGCGGAGTGATTTTGTCTTTCAGTTCAAATGTACTGAAGATAGCCGACAGTCTTGCTCCCGGATCAATTTTGTGATATTCTTCGACGAAAAGGTTGATGAACCCGCTTTGGCTCGAAGCCTGACGCGCATAAGCGGCATCAAGAGCCTTGTTGAAGTTCACGTCTTTGTTGTTGTTCGACAGTGAACGCAACACGTCCGCAACATTCAATTCGAGGATGACGTTCATACCGCCCTTAAGGTCAAGTCCCAGCGTGATTTCGTTCTCGCGACACTGCTTGAGCGAATAACCCAGCCATACTTTCTTGTTGGCGAGCGAGTCAAGATAAACATTTTCTTTTGCCGCATCTCCGTTCGCATAAAGTTCCGCCTGCTTGTTGTACTTGCTTGTAACTATCGAAAACGACAGGTAGAAAATACAAACCAGCGCAAGCAGAATAGCGAACACTCTTACAAATCCTTTGTTTTGCATTGATTTCTAAATATTTATGTTATTACTTTAATCAAAAAAATAATTTTTCAGGGTGCAAAGATAGTAAATTTTTAGATGTAAAACAGTTTTACAAGGATTTTTTAGTTTTTTTTCGTCGAATCTTTTTGTAATTGCGCACAAAAACGCATAGCCTTAACAAGGTTTTAGGCCTTGTTAAGGTTTTAGCGCGTTGTATCCCGTTATTGCACAATCACTTTGCTGACTGCAGTTGCGGATTTGACAATGTACATTCCTTTGGGGAGTGCGAGCGTTGTTGTGCCGTCGGATACGGTCAGGCGTTTCATCAGTGCGCCTGTTATTGAATAGATATTGACTGTTTCGGGTTTACTGCTGTTGATAAACAGTTGCGAGCCGGCAGCCCAAATCTTCTGTTGTTGCGGCTTGGCGATTATAACGTTGTGCGTAACAGTGTTGAAAATCACCGGTATCTCTATTGCTGATTCCTGAATCTCCGTTCCATCAGGCATTTTGAGCGTGCAGTTCTGGATATCTATGCTATATGTGCCGTTCTCAAGCGAGTTGTCAACTATATAGTACACTTTTAAAACCTCTCTGAAAGGATAACACGACGCTGAAGCGCTTTGGGTCGTTTCAGGGGATATTTCACATTGATATATCCCGTTCGACTTCTCAGTTATTTTAATAGTATAACCCGCATCCTTAAATTCATCAGCCAGGACGGTAGCTTCCCTATCCAAAGTGAATTTTTCCGGAAGTTTCACCTCAAATATAGCAGTGAAAGAAGCGTCGTCGGGCACAGCCATAGAAAGGTTGAAGTATCCCTTGTTTGCCCGCACGGATGTAGTAGAAGCCGTTACAGCTTGTTCGCTGACCGTTTTGAAATCTTTCCAGACGTCAGACGCTTCATAGATTTCCTTCGTTCCTCTCGGTATAACCAACGTCGAGGAGGTGACGTCGCCCAAAGCGTTATCTCCAAGTTTCGGCAGTTCTTCGGCGGTTGTCCAGTTGGTTGTGATTTTCAAATTGCTTGCTACAAATGCTTGATTATTAACATTTTTAACGCTTGGCGGAATAACTACACAAACGTTATCATTCAACGATGGAAAAGCTTTACCAATAGAAGTGATGCCTTCTTTGAAAACGATTTCTTTTACTGTTGACAGACAATTATTCCATGGCGGCGTTTCAGCATCTTCAATCTCGCCCGTTCCACTTATAATAAGGCGATTATCGGAATAACTCCAAGTCAGATTTGAATCTTCGCCAAAACTACCTTCTGTCTCAGCCTTAAACATGGTAAATATTTCAGCATCTTCAATACTATTGGTAATAATTGGTACTCCATTACGTATTTTAATGAATCCGTTTGCTGTCTCCAGAACAAAGTCATTTGTGCCGCGCTCTACTTGCCTGAAAGCGAAAACGCTGTTTTCATTAGGTTCGTCAAGGAATACAAGTCTTGCAAAGCCTGACTCCCACATATATAATCCATCTCTTTTCCCTTCGGAGGGGAACGCCAGATATGTGGCATCCGTAAGATAACCTCCAGAAAATGGGACAGGACTTGAAAAACCCTCGGAGACAATGGTGTACTTGTGGTTTTCCGCATCAACTTTCTTGATTTCGAAAGTTTTACTGTAATAAGGATACTGCAAGGCATTCATACTTCCCAAATACGTAGGCCCGTATCCATAACTGGCTGCACTGACATTATCAGGATACAGAAATTCGTTATTGTTAAATGCACGAGAAATCAGTACTGAACCTTTTTCAAAGTCTAAATAAACGGCGCCTTCTTGCGCCACACCTGACAGCGCCGATGCGCTCAGGATGATAATCGAAAGTAAATTTTTAAGTTTCATAAATTATAAAGTTTTGATTAATAATATATTTCTGTTTATTAAGTAACTCACAGGCACAAGTAAGCGATGAGTCCGTTTTGGGATTCATAAAATATACGTATTTATCTGATTTACAGCGAATTAAATACGGGGGGGGGATAAATGCCTTATATTCATATAGTTATGCCATTCTGATTTAAAATTTGTATTACTTCTACATCGCTTAAGCCTGATATATCAGCTATCTGCTCAACGGCATAACCTTTGCTGAAGCAATTGAGCACTAATTCAGTATTTCGTTCCGCTATACCCTCAACCCTACCCTCCACTATGCCTTCAGCTCTACCTTCAGCCCTACCTTCAGCTCTACCTATTTCAAGTCCTTTTGTTTTAGAGTCTGCCATGAGAGTATTATAAGTCAGTACAGCATCTTCAAATCGTTCATAGTGTTCTAACTGCTGTTTAGTGAACGCTCCTTCGCGACACATTCTCAAAGCTCTGCTTATTTCCTCATTTTCAAAAAATTCAGGAGGTAGTTTTTCATGTTCGCCTTCAGTCTCATTAAGAAACCGCAGCCACAGTACCGCCATTTTTTTTTCTGTCAGTGTTGCAGGAACAAATTTAGGCAACTCAACAAACACAAATTCCATATCCTGAATCTTTTCATCTTGATTCTTACGGTTGATAAATTCAAAATGATGATAAAAATCGTCGGTTGTTTTATCGAAAATATCATTTAGTATCGCTAAACCGAAAACGGGTTTCAACATTGAAAAATCACTTGATTTGCTGATTTTCTGACGTGTATAAACTTTCGAGGCATTGAAAAGCATACGTTTAAAAAATCCTGCCGACCAAAACATCTGCATCTCAACAAAGAATTGCCATCCGCGGTTATCGGTACACCTAACGTCAACAATAGAGTTCCGCATATCAGGCGCTACCGGCACAAGTTCCGCATTCAAATACTGAAGTTCAACAATCTGCTGGTCAGGGCGCAAAGGAAGCAGGGCATTGAGAAAACTCATTGCCAAATCCTTGTTTTCACCGAATATTCGTTTGAAAACCAAATCACTTCGCGGATCTAAATACCTTGTCATAGTACCGCAAAATTACAAAATTTTTTTTATCTGCAAAAAAAATGCCTCAAAAAACTGCGACTTTCAGCTCAGTTAGTCCCGTACTCGCGCGCTAACTTAACGATATAGTCGTAGGTCTTGCCTGAAACGTCGCTTGACACGGAGTGGTCGGACTGGAAGATGTAACCGCCTTCCTTTCCGGCTTCTACCTTGCGGATAGTCTCTTTGCGTATTAGCTCAAGGTCGTTGCTCTCCCACAGCTGTATATCGTTGTTGCCGCAATACGCCATGCGCTTTCCATAACGTTCCTTCAGCTCCGTATAGTCGAGACCGGCTTTCACTTCAAGCGGATTGTAACCATCGAGACCTATCTCCATAAAGTCTTCAAGGATAAGCTCCACGTTGCCGCAACCGTGATATATCACCGGCAAGTTATGCTTGTGGCACTCTTCTATTATCTGCTTAACCCATGGCTTGAAGTATTGACGCCAATATTCGGGGTCAAAAAGCATCGTCTGCTTATAAGCGACGTCGCCCCATATCACCATCCCGTCAATCAGCCCGTTGGCAGCTTCAATCTGCGCCTTCGTAAGGTCTAAGTAGAACTGACCGATACGATTGATGCAAGCGCCTAACTCGTCAGGATACATTGCTATCCATAGCAGATAGTTCGCCTGACCTATCATGCGGGTAAGACATTCCGAACACTCAATAACACTGCCATATACCGGTATTTCGGGACGCAGCGCTTTTATGGTCTCAACCCACGGCGGAGAGTTTCGCTCGAAACCATCGCCTACGCCGGCTATCTGATTGTCGCCGCCTTCGTAGAAACGTCGAGGGTCGCGTGGCGAATCAAACTCAAACGCCTGCAACTTCTCAATAGTATCTGTCTCAAACGCAGCAAACTCCGGCATCGGAAAGTCGAACTTCTTGCGGATAGTAGCCCCAAAACCCGTCTTGACCACAACCTCGATTTCGTCTTCACGAACAATCTCAAACGGCTGAATATGAGGGTCAAGGTTCGGATACGTAACTAACCAGTCGAGGTCGTAGTAGGTGTAGGGGTTAGCATCGTCCAGCAAGTTCAACTCCTTGCGCCAGCGACGAATAAAACCGCCCCAGAAAAAGTCGCTGACAGGTACGCGGTCGGGTCTCTCGTTTCTTAATGCCTTGTTCATCCTGTCTAACTTGAGTAGGCATTTCTCTGTTCTTTCCATATCTTTTTATTTTATTTTAGATTTTAGATTTTAGAAGAAAGCAAAGACGTTAAGACATCTCTTCCCAATCTAAATATCTACATCTATCTTCTTAATTCCTAATTCTTAATTCTAAATTCTTAATTCTTAATTCCTAATTCCTAATTCCTAATTCTAAATTCTAAATTCTTAATTCTAAATTCTAAATTCTAAATTCTAAATTCTTAATTGTCATTAAACTCTCTCACCGCCTCGAACAGCGTAACAACGTTCTCCGGCGGCACATCGGGCAGTATGTTATGGATGGGGTTAAAGACGAAGCCGCCGCCTTTGGAAAACAGTTCCATACGCTCGAAGACCTGCTCGCGTATCTGTTCGCGGCTGCCGACATTGAGCGTACCGACGTTCTCGATGCCGCCGCCCCAAAAAGTACAGGCGGCGCCGAACTCGCGTTTCAGATACTCCGGCGACATGTTTGCCGCCGCTGTCTGCACCGGATTGAAGATTTCTATCCCTGCCTCTATCATATCCGGCATCAGCAGCGAGATAGAGCCGCACGAATGAATGAATGTGTGCATCTTGCTGTGCGTTTTCACATAGTCGCAAAGCTGCTTGTGACGCGGCTTAAACAGCGTGCGGTAGGTCTCAACGTCCATGAACGGACCCGACATCATGCCAAGGTCGTCGCCAAAACGTATTATATCAACTATATCCCCGACTGCGACACAGACCTTTTCGAGCGTCGCAAGGTGCCGTTGTAGCAACTCGTCGAGTAAACGCTCTACATTGTCGGTATCGCATATCAAGTCCATAAGGAAGTTGTCAATGCGCCGCAGGAACGTACCCCACTCAAACAAGTTGCAACCACATACCAGCATTAACGCTTTATCCGTATTCTGCCGCAACCACAGGCTCTTTGTGCGAAGCTGCTGCCAGAAATCGGCGTCGGAAGCGTGGTTCCATGGGCTGTGTACGTCCCGCGACCACATTATACGCCCCATCTCTGCGTCTAAAGTACCGTAGTCCGACGGATACCCATCTTTATACGGGAAGTACGTCTGGTCGAAAAACGTAGCGCCTACCGGCATCTTCGACAGTATGCGCTTGCCGTCGTCATCGTATGTTACATACGAACCGTCGTCTAACAGCGTTGGTCTAAAACCTTTCGGATAGAAGGCTTCGGCGCCGTTGGCAAGACGTATCGGATACCAGTCCGACGGCTCGGTATCGAACGCCCGACCGACATCTATCACATCTACCCCAAAAAGGTCGAGGATGCTGTCGTCTGGCTGTGCCAACTGCTGCACTGTGTCGTAAACAAGCGTCGGCAATTCTTTGCCGAGATACTTCATTAAGTTTGAATAAGCTATTGCCGAGATGCCTGAACTCGGCGTAGCGCCCAAGTCAACCGGTACCTTATCCGGCTCTATATGCGCTATTGCAGCAATAATGCGTTCCCTTGAGGTCATATATTTATAGTTTTTCTTTGTTTTTAAAACTGCAAATATAATAATTTAACTTAATAAAACTCTCGTTTCGGTAAAAAAATTACGGATATTATACCCAAATAGCTAAAAAAAGTGTACTTTTGCACTGCGTAATTTAATATGGCACGCATATAACGAAGACATCTAACAAACTATAAATGAACGAATTAAACGATATTAATCAGCAAGAACGAAAGTACGGCGACGAACAGATGATTGACTTGGAGTGGCGCGAACAGATGCGTTTGCGTCCGGGTATGTGGATTGGCGGCGAGGGCGACGGCTCTTCGCCCGAAGATGGCATCTACGTA
>JAISTJ010000005.1 GCA_031272655.1 Tannerella sp. | reverse complement strand
CCTGACACTGCAGGAACGCGGTACGGCTATTGAACGCTTGCAAACGGCTGCTATCCGTAATGCCAAGCCTGTCTTCGGGTGGGTGATGAACAGCGATAAGCCTAACACGCTGCAAACGGCTTACCACATATTAGTTGCCTCGTCGCCCGAAATACTTCAGAAAAACGAGGGCGACGTGTGGGACAGCGGACGCATCGAGAGCGACAACTCCGTTGCAGCGCCTTACGAAGGGCAACCGCTGAAACCGTCAACAGTGTATTACTGGAAGGTGAAAACGTTCGACAATCACGGCGGGGAAAGCGATTTCTCGACAGTGAAAAGTTTCGTTACCGCTACGGAACTCGACGGCGCAACGGCTCGCTACCCTGTGCAACTTACCGATACAGAACCGGTGAATATCAACCGTTTAGATGCTACGACAACGTTTATAGACTTCGGCAGGGACGCTTGGGGACGGCTGAAACTTACCTTAACGGCTGAAAGCGAACACGATACGGTAACAGTTCATCTCGGCGAGCGCATCACTAACGGACGCCTCGACCGCAATCCGGGCGGCAGCATCCGCTACTCGCGCTACCGCCTCGCGCTGCTGCCCGGTACGCATACCTACGTGGTGAAACTCCGCCCCGACGGTCGTAACACCGGCAACGCCGCGATGAAGATGCCCGACTACATCGGCGAGGTCTTGCCTTTTCGCTGCTGCGAGATAGAGAACTACCGCGGCGAACTGAAAGCTGTACGCCTCTCGGCACACACGCCCTTCGACGATACGGCGGCAGCGTTCACCTCGTCCGACACGGTGCTGAACAAAATTTGGGAACTGAGCAAGTATGCCATCAAAATGACCTCGTTCACAGGCACATACATTGACGGCGACCGCGAACGCATACCCTACGAGCGCGAGGCGCTAATAAGCCAACTGGGACAGTATTACACCGACCGCGGCTACGCGATAGCCCGCCACAGCCGCGAATATCTGCTCTTTCACACTACATGGCCTACGGAATGGTACATGCAGTCGGTCTGGATGGCTTGGAACGAATATCTTTATACCGGCAGCGACGTGTCGTTGCGCCGCTATTACGACGATATTCGGCAAAAAACGTTGTTGCTGCTGCGCGAAAGCAACGGGCTAATCAGCACCCGCACCGGTAAACTGACGCCGGAAGTAAAAAACGCCATTCATGCGAAAGGCGAGGTGCGCGACATTGTGGACTGGCCTCAATCCGGCGGCTTCGGCGCTCAAGGCGAGGTTGACGGCTTTGTGTTCTCCGACTACAACTCGGTGGTGAACGCATACCACTACTTAACGCTCTGCCAGATGGCGAAAATCGCGGAAGCATTAAGTAAACAGGCTGATAAAGACGAGTTTACGCGCCTTGCCGAGCAGACAAAGAAAGAGTTCAACCGCGTTTTCTACGACGCCCAAAAAGGCTGTTACAGAGACGGAATAGATGTAGAGCATTACTCGCTGCACGCCGACATGTTCGCGCTCTCATTCGGTCTTGTGCCGGAAAAGCACGTCAAATCGGTACTCGAACACATACACTCGCGCGGCATGGCTTGCAGTATTTCCGGCGCGCTCGGATTGATGGAAGGTCTGTACCGTTACAACGACGCCGATTACGCTATGCAACTGCTCGCGTCCACCGCCGAGCGCAGCTGGTACAACACTATCCGCCTCGGCGCCACGCTCACTATCGAAGCGTGGGACAACAAATACAAGCCCAATTTAGACTGGAACCAGTCGGCAGGCGCCTTACCCGCCTACTTTATCCCGCGTTTCGTAATGGGCGTAGAGCCGATAGAGCCGGGCTTCCGCAAGTTGCGCATCAAACCGCAGCCGTCCACGCTTCGACACGCTGAACTCAAAACGCCTACCATACGCGGCGACGTCCGCGTGGCGTTCACCCAAGAACCGGGCAAGTCATTCGCTCTTGAAATTGAAATCCCCGCCAACACCACTGCCGAAACATTACTCCCTTTGCTGTCAGGCAAATACACCCTAACAGTTGACGACGCGCCGCAAAAAGGCGTCCGCGAAGGCAATTTCGTAAAAGTGATGCTCGGCTCGGGGCGCCATCGGATTGTGATAAGCAACTGAAAAAAACAGCAAAAATAACTCATAACTCAAAAATAATCGTTATATTTGTACCGGAAATTCTAAAAAAGATGGCTTATGAGGTACTTTAACGTTGCGGGTCCATGCTATAGGGACAAACATTATATGATAGACTCATCCGAGCGTCTGCACGGAGTGAGGCAATTGATTGATATGGAGCATTATTTTGTGATTCATGCTCCGCGTCAGAGCGGCAAGACCACCTATCTGAAAGAATTGGTGCGGCAAATAAATACT
The DNA here is from genome assembly GCA_031272655.1 of Tannerella sp. Taxonomy (GTDB): domain Bacteria; phylum Bacteroidota; class Bacteroidia; order Bacteroidales; family Tannerellaceae; genus Tannerella. The sequence continues at coordinate 2,548 of JAISTJ010000005.1, read as the reverse complement.
GAAAGCAAGTATTACGCTTACTACTGCTCGTTAGAAAGTGTACAGACGGAACTCGAGCCGAAAAAAGGCATTTCGGCTGTCATTGATAACATGGTTGCGCAGATGAGAAACGTTGATTTGCCATATAAGGATTTATTTGCTAAAGATGTTGATTTGGAGAAATATACTACATCCTTATATCTTACACTCGCAAATTACTGCGAGTTGTTGGACAAGCCTTTAGTTATCTTTTTCGACGAAGCGGACAGCCTTGGCGAGGATACCCTTATTTCGTTTCTGCGGCAATTGCGTACGGGGCATAACAATCGCGATACGGCGAAGTTTGTCCACTCCCTTGCCTTAGTCGGCATGCGCAATATCAAGGACTTCAAATGGAAAGTGCGCCCCGAAAGCGAATCACGACATGCTTCAAGCCCATTCAATATTGTTACTAAAGTGCTTAGTATAAAGAACTTCAATATGGAGCAAATCAGGGAGTTATACAGTCAGCATACTTCCGACACCGGGCAAATATTTGAAGAAGAGGCTATTGACTATATTGCGGAGCAAACCCAAGGACAGCCATGGCTTGTAAATGCAATAGCCCGCGAAGCGGTTCAAGAACTCTTGGACTGGGATTACTCCAAGCCGGTAACGAAAGCGCTTGCGGAACAAGCTGTTCATAACCTCATCCTGCGTCGCGACACGCATATTGACCAGTTGATTGAAAAACTCAAAGAGCCGCGTATCAGAAACGTCGTAGAACCGTTGCTGCTCGGTAAGCCCATAGACATCATGGACGAGGACTTTAAATATGCCAGTGACCTTGGCATAGTCAGGGACAATTACGGCATAGTGGAATTTGCCAATCCTATTTATAACGAGGTAATGACCCGCGAATTGAACGCATACCTGCAGTATAATCTCAACCGGAACGCTCAGTTAGAAATGCCCAACTTCTACAAAGACGGGCGCATAGACATGGACTGCCTGATGGCGAAGTTTCAGCAGTTCTGGCGCGAGAACAGCGGTATATGGACAGGCATGATATCCTACTCCGAAGCGGCGCCGCACCTCATCCTTATGGCATTCCTGCAACGTGTCATCAACGGCGGCGGCGACATTATCCGCGAATACGCTGCAAATACCGGACGTATAGACATGTATATGAGGTATAAAGGCGTAATTTATCCTATCGAACTGAAAATCCGGCGCGACACAAAGTCGCTTCAGAAAGGCATTGAACAACTGTCCGAATACATGGACACGCTTGGCTGCAAGGAAGGCACGCTCGTACTCTTCGACCAGCGCAAATCAATGTCGTGGAGTAAAAAAATATACCAAAAGAAATACAAGCAACCCAATGGCAACGTGATAACTGTTGTCGGGGCTTAAGTGACGTAGCGTTTTCATCGTGCCGTATTTTTCAAAATGAACTCAACAATGCTTGCAGGGTCTTTCAAACTGTGCGGATGATGATTGACGCCGGGTTTTAGAATCACTTCAATCGGAGCGCCGGCGGATTTATAACGTTCGGCAAAAATTTTCGTATTCTCTTCGTATGGCACGGCTTCGTCCGCATCGCCGCAAACGCTTAAAATCGGAACTTTCCTGTCCGCAAGCGGTTGAAATGCGTCAACCGGATTGCCGGAAAATTGCAACGCTTCATCTTCCGTCAAGCCGTATGTTTCCAATACTTGATTCCAATCTGCGGAACTGCCTTTGCTTTTTCCTTTTCCACCCGGCCAGCTTTTGAAATCGCACACCGGCGCATCAATATAAAGACACGAAACCTTGTCAGGATTCGCAATAGCCCATCGCAGCGCACACAAACCGCCACGGCTCATCCCGATTAATACAGGCTTTTTTGAAAATCCGTGCTGCTCGGTGAGGAACTTGTAAAACTTATCGCGCTGCCTGATATTTTCCGGCGAGCCAAGCAAGTCGCTGCACTCAATAAACGCGAGATAATAGCCATGTTCGAGCAACGCAATTTCCGTTTGCGGTTCGTGTCCCCAAAACACCGCACGCCACGACCACAATTTGCCGTCCGCCGGTTGTTTCGGCACAACAACGCGGCACGCACGACCGCCGACTTCAAAGTCATATTGCTCGTAGCCGTTCCACACGCTGGAGTGATACTTCAGATCCTTGTCAAAGGATTGATGTTCGCTCAGTTTTTGTGGATTAGCTTGTTTTAGCGTTGTATTGCATGAAGCGAATATGCTAGCTGCAAGCATAAATAATGCGGTTTTTTTCATGAAAGGATATGAATAAATGGTAATGGCGTTTGATCCTTAAACCTTTAGCTTTTTAACTTTTCTATTTTGCACTTCACGGTTGAGTCGGTGAAAGCTACGGCTAAAAGTTTGCAGGGACGGTCGGTGTAGGGGCTGTAGTAGCGCTTCGACCAGTCCCACTTATCGTAGATATACAGACCCTCGAACAACTCTTTCCGACCCTCAAATAAAGATTGTAAAGTACTTACTGTCAGCGACTTACCAAAACGACGGGGACGGGAGAGGAAATAAACCTTCCCGCCGGTTACCATCTTATAGATGTAATCCGT
>JAISTJ010000001.1 GCA_031272655.1 Tannerella sp. | reverse complement strand
ACAAGTTTCCATGTATTACCGCCGTCGGCAGATGCTATAAGTCGCAAAATGTCGGTTGGGGATATGGTAGTGGTAACCTTACAGTTGGAGAAAGAAAGAGACGGGGCGTACTGTTCAAGCGAGCCTTGCACGGTGAGATTGATAGCCTTTCTTTCAAGTATTTCCTTCCTGTTTCCGGCAGCGTCATAGAGCGCAACAGCGATGACGCCGTCAAAATTCGTTGTTGACATATTGGCGACTGTGCTTGCCGTTACTGTAAATGTCTGATTTTGAACTACAGTCTCCACGTTTTTCGCCATGCCTTTGCCGCTTTTCAAAGATACAAGCGACAGTTGCGCCACCTCTGCAACGCTTATTTCTGCTTTCTTAATGCCGATAACCATTTGAGAGTTATCAAAAAAGTATGTAGAGCCGTAACCGGGCTGTATCGTGGCAGTCAGTTCGAACCATCCGTTATAACCGCCACTTTGACCCCAGTTAAAGTGAAATTTATCATCGTCATTATATCCGTCGCAAATGAACATGTGTGCGCCGCTGCCGCTGCAATAATACAATATCGGCTGGTTCAGGTCTATCTCTTTTTTGATGAATGACTTCCATGCGTCGGTCGAGTAATCGGACTTTTTTATCAGTTCGCATCTTGCATCAAATCCAAAATAATTTTTCAGCGCAGGCGCAATTTTAGTTTGATTAGCGCTTGTACCTCCCGCACCATAAGTCGCGTCAACGCTTACTCCGCAATGAAACATCAGTTTTGCAACGGCGTCTATTTTAGTTTGATTATTAGTGTATTCGGTTGACGTCAAAGGCATGTTCTGGTAGTCGTACGTACCGAAAGTGGCGCTCAGCGTCTGTCCCTGCCATGAATACGAATGACTGCCCGTGCCACGTGCTGCATATCCATGGTCGGCATGATATTTCATGACAATAGCCATTGCCGTAGCAACGCATCCGGTAATTGTTTGCTGACCGTTATACTCAGGACATTGGGTATTATAAGGCCAGCTTTGTCCCCAACTTGCAGTTGCGAGGAGTTGCGCTGCGCGAGTGGAAATGCCCTGCAACGGACTGCCTGTTTCCAATCGCTGCCATGCAGGGTCGGGAGCAATATCCGGATTGTCCTTGAGCAAAGCGGTTATTTCGTTCTGATAGTTAGCGAGATACTCCATAAATGCAGGCGGCGCGGTAGAGAGGTCGAAAGCGCCCTCGTTAGAGTAGCCCAACACGGGACAGGCGCGGTCGTCAGCCGAAACAATGATGAAACCGCCGCCGTTGCCGAGGTTGAAGATGTAAAAACATGCGTCGCTGCTGCCGGACGACGAGCGCAGTGAAACGCCTTCGGGCTTGGCAGTGTAGGCAAGTTGGAGCGTAGAGCCGACGCCGTTAATGCCTGCGCTTCTTGTTGAAACTGTTCCCGACTGCCGACAGTATGCTTCAGCCGCGTTCATGGCTTTTTCAACCGGTACATTCTTTGCCTGCACAGAGCAAACGCCCATGAACAGCGCTATTATTGATATAATCCAACTTTTCATAACTGTATAGTTTATTAGTTTATTAGTTTATTAGTTTATTAGTTTTTAGTTCTTAGTTTTTAGTTCTTAGTTCTTAATTCTTAATTCTTAATTCTTATCCGTTTAACTTCCTTTTGCTTTGACGGAAAATGTCCCGTCGGTGATTTCCCCGTTGATGGTGCGGCACTCGAAGGTACCTGACAGCCTTGTACCTGACAACTCTTTTACGGTAAGTTTACCGATTTTAGTTACCTGAACGGCGTCGCCGGTGTAATAGAAACTCTCTTCGGCGATAGACGTGCCTTCGCTGAAAAGGATTCTGATGATGGCGGTTTCATAAGGCGAGGAGGCGTAGATGTCGTACGTCCCGCCCGCTTTAAGCGTCGTACCAATGGTGATAGAGAGAGCCTGTTTCCTCGTCGGGTCAGAGCCTTCAATCTGATAGTATTCATCGAAATGGTTAGTAAAGACGCAGGTCTCGTCGTTAGCGATGTTGTACGCTGTGCCGTTGTACTTGAAAGTGATGTAGTTGGCGGGGGCTTTGTCGTCTTCTTCTACTTCTTCATCTTCTATGTATCTCCTGACTTCACAAGACGTCAGCATCACTACTAATAATGTGAATATGTTTAACATTATCAGGAAAACAGCCGGTGCGACAGTCTTCATTAGGAATATGCGCTTGCCTGTCAGGCTTCTTTTTCTTTCGCATCCGTTTTGAGTATGGTTGGCGGACTCCATTGGCGCCACATTTGCGATGGCATTGGTCGCCACACAATTAGCTATGTTTATAAATTCCTGTGCCATAATACGTTATATTATTATTAATTAATCCTACATTATTCGCGTATGGGCATAAAGTAAGCGCAAGAACTGTTTTGTATCCTTACTTTATATGAGGTATAGCCATAACCTTCGTGCAAATAAAAATAACAGCACTTGCGCTCTTCTATCTGTATAACGTAAAACCTGCATGAATAGTACGAAATACGGAAAAAGAACGCAAGCGTTTGTTACTCAATTTTTCTTGCACTTGGGAATTTGGCTATTTCCATATAAAGAAAAATATCATAAAAAAACGCTTACGTTTCGTCCAATGTATGTTCCGCCTGTGTACGAATCGCCTTTGATAGCTGTTGTCGGCGGTCGTCAGAACCTCTGACCGTTATCAGGCTGGGTCTCTACCCTCCAAATTCGGACACGATACGAAATCGGCGTCAAATATACAAAATGTTTTTGAGTTTTTTTCATCTTTCGCGATTTTTTTTGATTTTTTTTTCTGAAAAACAGAGAAATAAGGTTTGATTGAAATACGGGAAATATGAAGAATACAGTTTATGGATGCGGGGTTTGGAATATATTTTCTGGATTGCTACGTTCCTCGCAATGACGCTGTTGATGAGATTGCTTCGTCGCTTCGCTCCTCGCAATGACGGGGGGAAGAGGCGCAAT
>JAISTJ010000215.1 GCA_031272655.1 Tannerella sp. | reverse complement strand
GTCATCCTCAAGAGCGGCGGTCTGCAGGGCGGCGGCACCAACTTCGACGCCAAGACCCGTCGCAGCAGCACCGACCTCGAAGACATCTTTATCGCCCACATCACAGGCATGGATACCTTCGCCCGCGCCCTCGAAACGGCGGCTGCCATACTTGAAAAGTCGCCTTACCAGCAGATGCTCAAAGAGCGCTATGGCTCTTTCGACAGCGGCAAGGGCAAGGAGTTCGAGGAAGGCAAACTATCGCTCGAAGCCCTCGTAGCCTACGCCAAGCAGAACGGCGAGCCGAAACAGCGCAGCGGCAAACAGGAACTCTACGAGTCCATCGTCAATATGTACATTTGACATGAGCGGGAAATTTTTCTCAGCCGCAGCAATTGTAATCTGTGTCATAACGTCGAGCGCACAACAGCCGCGCTTGTCTGACTATGTCAATCCCCGCATCGGTGCAAGTACGAACACTTCCATTGCGCGGGCGCATCACGGGCTTGGCAAGACCTTTCCGGGCGCGGCGACGCCTTTCGGCATGACCCAGGTCAGCCCTAACACTATCACCGGCGGCGACAATGGTAGCGGCTACAGCGATGAACACCGCAGCATCGAAGGCTTCGCTTTTACGCAAATGAGCGGGGTAGGCTGGTACGGCGACCTCGGCAACCTGTTAGTAATGCCCACAACAGGCGCTCTTAAGACCGTCGCCGGTAAGGACGCTGACACCCAAGCCGGCTATCGCTCGCGCTACGACAAAGCGTCGGAAACGGCGAAAGCCGGTTATTATTCTGTTTTTCTAACTGATTATCAGGTGAAAGCCGAGGCTACTGCTTCGCCGCATGGCGGGGCGCTGCGCTTCACTTTTCCCGAAAATAAAGCCTCGCGTATTCAGATAGACCTGGCGCGAAGGGTAGGGGGGACGTCAGTCCGGCAATATGTACAAGTGGTTGATATACATACTATTCGCGGCTGGATGCGCTGTACGCCGGACGGCGGAGGCTGGGGCGACGGCGCTGGTCATCCCGATTATACCGTCTATTTCTACGCCCGCTTCAATAAACCACTTGACAGCTACGGCTTCTGGAGCGCCGATATCCCTGCTGACCGCAAACGACATCGCAACGACGTCATCTCGGCTGAGTATCAGAATATTGTGGCAAATGCGAAGGTGTTCAGAAATCCGGACAACGACGCAATAGAGGGCAATCATCTCGGTTTCTTCGCAGAGTTCCCGACGCAAGTCGGCGAGCAGCTCGTCTTCAAGTCCGGTATTTCGTTTGTTGACATGGAAGGCGCCGAGAAGAACTTCAAAGCCGAACTTGAGAACGCTTCCTTCGACGAGGTTAGAGAATCGGCGCGCACGTTGTGGGACGAGGCGTTGTCGAAAATCACCGTCGAGGGCGGCAGCTACGACGAGCGTACTATCTTCTATACAGCGCTTTACCATACTATGCTCGACCCGCGCCTTTTTTCCGACATTGACGGGCGCTTCCCCGGCGGCGACAAACAGATACATAAATCAGAGGCTTACAATCGCCGCACTATCTTCAGCGGTTGGGACGTGTTTCGCAGCCAGTTCCCGTTGCAAACCATTATAAATCCGACACTTATTAACGACGAGATAAACTCGTTCATCGCGCTTGCACAAGAGAGCGGACGCGGCTACTACGAAAGGTGGGAGTTCCTCAACGCCTATTCCGGCTGTATGCTGGGCAACCCCGCCATCTCTGTGCTGGCAGACGCTTATGCAAAGGGCATACGCGATTACGACGTCGAAAAAGCCTACAATATAGCGAAAAAGACGTCGGAAGTGTCGGGTAACGGAGCGCTTGGCTACACAGCGGGCAACATTTCCTGTACGCTCGAATATGCCTATTCCGACTGGTGTATGGCCGAATTAGCGCGTGCGCTTGGCAAGAAAGCCGACGAGCAGTACTTCCGCCAACGCGCCGCCAACTATGCGCAGACCTTCGACAGCGCTACCGGATGGTTTCGCCCCCGCAAAGACGATGGCTCGTGGCAAGAACTGCCCAAAGGACGTACCGAACAGGACTATCGCCTGCATCACGACTACGGCTGCGCCGAATCTAATCCCTATCAGCAAGGCTGGTTCGTGCCGCACGACCTCAAGGGCATGCTGCAGCTAATGGGCGGCAAGCAGAAAACCCTTGCCGACCTGACGGAGTTTTTTGAGAAAACGCCTGCCGACCTGCTCTGGAACGACTACTATAACCATGCCAACGAGCCGGTTCATCATATACCGTTCCTCTTCAACCGTCTCGACGCGCCCCGCCTGACACAGAAATGGACGCGCTATATCTGCGCCAACGCCTACGCCAACAAGGTCGAAGGCTTGGTAGGTAACGAAGACGTAGGACAGATGTCGGCCTGGTACGTTCTTGCTGCAAGCGGCCTCCACCCTGTCTGCCCAGGCGAAACACGCTACGAAATCACCTCGCCCGTGTTCTCGCGCATCACCTTCAATCTCGCTGACAATAAGCAGTTTGTAATCACCGCCCGCAATAACTCGCCCGAAAATATCTACATCAAAGACATGAAGCTAAACGGCAAGAAGTATAAGAAGTATTACCTTGATTACAGGGATATTATGCGTGGCGGAGAGTTGGTTATGGATATGGAAGCTAAATAACTATTGTAAAACAGCTGCCCTCTCCCGATTGCGAATAGACAGAGATTGTGCCGCCATGTAGCTTCACTATTTGGCGGCATATACTAAGACCGATGCCCGAACCGCTTGGTTTGGTGGTAAAGAACGGTACAAAAATCCTGTCCATAACTTCGGGCAGGATACCGTCGCCGGTATCTTTCACCCTGATATACAGGCGATTATATCCATCTCTCTCTATTTCCACATTCACATCGGGCTGCTGTGCCGATGATTCGCAAGCGTTGCGGATAAGGTTTATGAGCGCCTGTTCGAGCAACGCCCTGTCGGCATTTATAATCAGTTTGGGGGGATTTACGCTGTAAACGAAGCGGTATCCGTCCGGAGCAAGCAAACGACTGATATCTTCAATCCAGTCTATAGCATCAAAAGGCGCTTTTACGGGTTGGGGAATCTGCGCAAGTTTGCGGTAATTGCTCACAAACGTTACCAAACCCTTACTGCGCCGATGAATAGTCTGCATCGCACGCTTCATCATCTGAAATCCCCCATCATCGGGAGTATCGAAGCTATCTTCCAAAACAGGCGTCTGCAACATATCCGGATTTTCCTCCGAAAACGTTTCCGACAGCGAGATAATCGGCGTCAGAGAGTTCATCATTTCATGTGTCAGCACACGGATTAGCTTGCGCCACGCATCATTCTCGCTTTCTTCAAGCACAGCCTTTACATTCTTTAAACTAATGACTTTCAGGCGTTTGTTCTCGCTGTAAAAATAAATAGCCGTCGCTGCAACTTGAATATTGTTGATACTTAGGAGTTTAGTCTCATTTGGGATAATATTTTCCAATATTTCAGGCAGTTCAGGCGCCAGCTTCGCAAAGTCGGCGAGGCGTTTAGGGTACGGACTGACGAAAAGGTCTGTTATCCACTTGTTTAGCCACAAAATGTCCCCCTTTCCCTCAACGACAATAACGCCAAAATCAATGCGATTGAGCAACAAATCATAGAAAATTTGCTCCGACATATATTTTCTTTGCCGTAAGTTGAATTGCGCCACCGCTTTTTCCATTTCGGGCACAAGTTCGGGCGCTAATCCTTTGGGTATGAGATATTTAAATGTTATATTAAGCTCCGAAAACTGTATCGCATCAATCAGCCGCCGCATATCTTTAAACGTTCGATACTGAAACTCAGACAGTTTCTTAACAGCCACAGCAAAAAATACGGCGCATCCCCCACCCGCCCAGTACCACTGGCGGGAGATACAATAAGCGACCGCGCCGGAAGTAATCACCAGCCAAATGATCTTCAATGCAAGACGATATTTATATTTATTTAATCGCATCTTTCTGATTTATAATTACTTACAGCAGGTGTTGCAGCCGGCGCACTGGGCGAGTTCACCGCGGAAGCGTTTCTCTGTTAAATATTGAAGACGGTCTTTAAGCGCTTCGAGGCGTACTTTGCCGGTTACATCGGCAGTAAAAGCTATGCTTAACAGCAACTTTGCTTCATTATGGGAAATGCCGCGACTTTGCATGTAAAATAGCGCCTGTTCGTCAAGCTGACCGGTACTCATGCCGTGTGAACATTTGACATCGTCGGCATAAATTTCTAATTGCGGCTTGCTGTACATTCGGGCTTCTCGCGACAAACATAAGTTACGGTTAAGTTGATATGCTTCAGTCTTTTGTGAATCTTTGCATACTAAAATACGCCCGCTGAAACTGCCTGATGACGCATTGTCGAGTATATTTTTAAACAGTTCAGTGCTTTTGCAGTGCGGAGCGGCATGGGTAACATGCGACCATGTGTCCACATGTTGATTACCATCCAGTATTGCCATGCCGCAGAGGGTTGTTTCGGCATGTTCGCCTTCTAATGTGATATAATAATCGTTGCGGGTCAAACCATTATTAAGCGTAATACCGTTAATAAGCACGTTGGAAGCTGTTTTCTGGCGGGCATACACAGTCGAAAAACGGGTAGTTCTGACTGAACTTTCTTCAAGGTCGTAGTAATCAAAGCGGGAATTTTCTGAAGCGATGATCTCAACAACCTGAGTAGAAAGACATTGCACATTATCCATTGTATGGTCGCAAACGAGAAGTTGTGCTTCCGAGTCTTCTTCCAGAATGATTAACAGTCTTCGGTTAGCCATTATATCTGTTTTAGTGCGGAAAGTATTAATTAATTGTATTGGACGCTTGAGTTTCAAGCCTTTACTAATATAAATGACGAATCCGTTTTGTGCAAACATAGTGTTGAGGGCAGTAATCGCATCTTTGGAACTATCCGCAACACTACCGTAATATTGAATAGCTTTTTCGGGATAAATCTCCATAAAACGTCGCAGACTGCCTGCATAAATTCCTTCAGGTAGAGAAGCTTTGGGCATCAATTCGCTGTAAAATGAGTCGTTTACAACAAAATACAACTGTGTGCTCATGTTTGGTACGTCGCAACTAAAGACGTCTAATGGGTTAAGCGGTGTTTTAAGGCGGCTCAGGTTAAGACCGTAATTCGGAGCAAAAGCCTTCGCTACATCCGTGTAACGATAGTTTTCGTCTTTTAGCGACGGAAAACCAAGCCTCCGGAAGTCTTCAAAAGCTTTTTCACGTAAAGGATTCATGCACGCAGGAGCATTCATGCGTATCAACTCCTCATATTCCCTGTATATATCAATATATTGATTCATCTATAAAATATTTTAGATTTTAGATTTTAGATTTTAGAATTGATAAATCATAAATCTAAAATCATATATCAAAAATCATCTTTTAGCCAGTCATATCCCGATTTCTCAAGTTCAAGCGCCAATTCCGGACCGGCAGTCTTGACTATTTTGCCTTTGTAGAGCACATGCACTACATCCGGATGAATATAATCTAAAAGCCGCTGATAATGAGTAATTACAATTGCTGCATTTTCCGGCGTTCGAAGCTTATTCACTCCATTTGCAACGATACGCAGAGCGTCAATGTCAAGTCCGCTGTCCGTTTCGTCGAGGATAGCGAGCGAGGGGTTAAGCATTGCCATTTGAAAAATCTCATTACGTTTTTTTTCACCGCCGGAGAAGCCTTCGTTGACGCTTCGGCTTGCAAGTTTGCTGTCTAACTCCACGATTTCTCTTTTCTCACGTAATAGTTTGAGGAAGTCGGTAGCCGAAACAGGCTCTTCTCCTCGATATTCCCTGTGGGCATTTACAGCTGCCCGCATGAAATTAACCATACTGACGCCCGGAATCTCTACCGGATATTGAAAACTTAGGAACAAACCTTCGCGACTGCGCACTTCCGGCGACATTTGTAAAAGATCTTTACCTTTGTATGTTACGCTTCCTTCGGTAACTGTAAAAGCCGGATTACCAACGAGTACGCTACTCAGAGTGCTTTTGCCTGACCCGTTAGGTCCCATAATTGCATGAACTTCACCGGCTTTTATTGTTAAATCTATACCTTTCAATATCTCTTTACCACCTACAGATGCATGTAAATTTTTTATTATCAACATTATCGAAATAAATTTAAGCGTTTTCTATATATTTCTCCCCGAAACCATCCACATCATCTTTTTCGCCTGCAAGCCATAATACATCGCCTTTTTCAAGCATCAAGTCGGCTGTGAAGTTGCTCATAGTATGTCCGTTACGGTCAATACCTATTATCATACACTCGGCTCGCTCGCGGGTATTAAGTTCGCGAACTGTCTTGCCCAACAAAGGCGAATCTGCTTCAACAACATAGTTAGATAGCGCTATGTGATGGATTGCCTCGTCTTCCTCTTCAGGATTATCCTGATATTGAGCTATTCTGTTTAGACACTTCTGTATCTCCTCATCAGAACCTACTACAACTAATTTGTCGTAAGGATAAAGACGTACATTTCCGTCCGGTATATTTATCTTTTTAGAACCACGAATGATAGAAACGACATTAACTCCTGCTACCTGCTTGAAATTTAGTTCTTTGAGTGTTTTGCCTGCGCTTGGAGATATTGGCGAAACGGTTATTTCTTCAACATGTACATCCTTGTCTAACAAATCTTTAACCGTCTTTTTACCTAATGTTGTTTTTCGTTCTTCTTCCAACTCTTTCCGGTTGAGGTTTTCCATGAAAACACGTTCCATTCGTCTCGACTGCTTCTTTACTACTTGCGACCATGTTACAGCTGCAACAACTATCATTGAAATAAGGCACAGTATGGCGGTGGCATTAGGGAAAAGCGGCATCAGTACAGCAAGAACTAATCCAATACATATTAAATACCGTGCAATTGTCAGCAAAATTAGGCCGGTACGGTTCAAATTGTTGTCTGCCCAAAGTTTTTTGACTTCTTTGGAATTGCTTTTGCGCACAACAATAGCCCTCATAAAAGGAGCTAAGGCGAGAATGGTTACAACTGCTATTATTATATGCCCCCAAATAGACGGTAAACGTTCCGTTATCCAAGGATTTAAGAACTGCCTTGAAAGGAAAATGATTGACATTGAAATTAACAGGTATATCACAACAATGTTTAACACGTTCTTTAAAAGGATATTCCATTCCGAACGTCGGTTGACTGTCGTGGCATACCCCGAAGCAGCATATCCTTTCAGCAGTTTATCCCATTTGGAAGGTATTTTTTTCTCAAGGAAAGTGTAAACCGACGGCGAGGCTTTGATGAAATATGGAGTGCAGAAAGTAGTTAACGTTGAGACGGCTACAATTACCGGATAGAGAAATTTATCTATCACTCCCAAGCTAAGTCCCAGAGTAGCAATGATAAAAGAAAATTCGCCAATCTGAGACAGGCAAAAACCGGCTTGAATAGCCACTTTGAGACTCTGACCGGATACAGATACTCCCAATGTAGAGAAAAAAATCATACAAACAATGACCGTCAGGCTGATAGTCAGGATAGTACCAATATGTTCCGCAATTATTGAAGGGTCTATCATCATTCCGACGGAGACAAAAAACACAGCCCCAAATAGGTTTTTCAACGGTTCAACCAAATGCTCGATACGCTTCATTTCAACAGTTTCAGCCAAAATCGAACCCATCACAAACGCTCCCAGAGCAGCCGAAAAGCCTGCAGATGAAGCAAAAAGCACCATTCCGAGACATAAGCCAATGACTATTACTAATAGCGTTTCATTGTTTAGATACTTCTGAAAACGCTTCAACAGGCTTGGTATCAGATATATACCGCCAACAAACCATATCAATAGGAAAAACACAAGAACAATGATGTTCTGTACTAAGTCAGCGCCTTCAAACTGCTTGCTGACGGCAAGGGTAGAAAGTAATACCATCATCAAAATAGCTACAAGGTCTTCTACTATCAGCATCGCAAAGACTATGCCGGCAAATTTCTGCTTTTGTAACCCCATGTCTGTCAATGTCTTAATAATAATGGTAGTTGACGACATCGAAATCATGCATCCGAGAAAAATACTGTTAATAGATGACCATCCAAACAATTTTCCAACGATATAACCAATTGCCATCATCGAACCCATACTTATAATCGTAGCTATTGAAGCCGATCCCCCCACTGCAATAAGTTTTTTAAAACTAAATTCCAGTCCAAGAGCAAATAGCAGAAAAATTACGCCTATATCAGCCCAAATGCTTATATTGACTGCATCGCCGACCGAAGGGAAGAACACGAAATTAGGACCGGCAAGGAAGCCGGCAACAATATAACCCAGTACGACCGGCTGTTTAAGCCATTTAAAAAGTATAGTAACCGCGCCCGCAGTGATAAGAATCAGCGCAAGGTCGTGAATAAGTGGAGGCAAGTGTCCCATAAAAAATACCTAAAAAGTTAGTAATCATTAAAATACAGGATAAAAAAGTTCATCCTGTATAATCTTCAGCCCGCAAAAATAATAAAAAAAATTGGATTATTCAAATTTTTGCTGTACGTTTGTAGTAAATTCATTGTAATTCCATCAGACCTGAATGGAGGTGAGGATGCTTTGTATGGAAAATCTAATCGTTTTAATAAACTAATAATCAATTATATATGCGTTTCAAACTTATGTTGAAAGTTGCTACTGCTTTCAACTCCAAAAATGCCTCATTGCTGCCGTTGAGTTACCAGTACGAACTGAGCGCTTTTGTTTACAGGGCGATTATTGCGCGGGATTCTGTTTCAGATTGGCTACATATTGTCGGCTCCGACTTCAACATAGTCGAACAAATATCCCGCACAGTGACGAAGTTTGTGGCAGAAACTTAATACTCCGACTTCAACATAGTCGAACAAATATCCCTCGCTCCAAACAAAATTTTGCCCATACCTCCCATAAAATAAGAAAAAAATGATTACTTTTGTACCCTAAACATTGAAGATATGAGAATACATTTAAGAACAACGCCTAATAACGCTATGGTACTCTTTAATTATCAGCCTCTTATGGTGGGTACTATCCATAAGTGGCTGGGATGTAACGAGTTGCATGGCAACACTGCGCTCTTCTCGTTTTCATGGCTACTGAATGCCAAAGCAGGAAGCGACGGATTGTACTTTCCGGACGGGGCAAAGTTCTTTATCAGTTTCTTCGACGACCACTATATGAAGCAGGTTATCAGAACTATACTGTGCGAACCTGAGATGTTCAACGGCATGTCAGTCATCGACGTTACCATTCAGGAAGAGCCTGATTTCTCAAATCAAACGCTTTTCAGATGCGCCAGCCCGATATTTCTTAAAAACTCACCCGACCGCAATGACGGCAAGCATTATACATTTGAAGACGAAGAATCCGGCAAACTGCTCACTGACAAATTGTTATACAAAATGGACATTGCCGGACTGCATAGAGACGAGAGTTTGAGCATCAGATTCGACACTACTTATCAGGCACGGAGAACGAAAGTCATTCACTACAAGAAGATTGGCAATCGAGCCAGCCTTTGCCCCGTTATCATTGAAGGAAAGAGGGATACAAAAGCCTTTGCTTGGAACGTAGGACTTGGCAATTCAACCGGAATAGGATTTGGCGCAATATATTAATAAACAGAGATATATGTACTATGTTGTAAAATATTCAGGCATATTTGGCTTTATTAAGCCATGGACGGCGGTTAGAGACAGTAAGACCTTCAGCCAGCAATTCCTTACGCCCTCAATCATTGAAGGCATTGAGAAGAAGTTGTTCCCCGAACTACTTGACCGGAAAGGTATTTTCAAGATAATCAGGCACAAACTGACTTACAGCGCAATAAGCGTTCAGCAGGAACAGACGCAGCCGCGCGGTTGGGAATATAAAAAGAAAATGTTTATCCGCCAGCGTTCCATTTTGGAACGGGGCGTTATGCTTGAACCGCTTTTGGCGCTTGCCTTTGATAATCAGGACGATGCGCAACGGGCTGCTACACAGCATATTTGTCTATGCCGCAACGAAGACGTCTTGTTGCCCCTCGAAGTAGAACGAATGGAAGAGGCTGAATTTGAGCATATTGACGGTTTTGAACTGCGCTTCGGCGAGGAGGAAGCAGGCGCCTTACTTGCAGGCTTCAACCGTTTCAACGACGCCAATCCGATGTATGGAAGGCTCGAAATAACCGGTAAACCGGTCAAAGGTTTATAATCTAACCAACTGTAAAAGGCTTATAATGAGAGACGTCAACGAAATATTAGCAAAAAGCGAAGGTACGCCCCTACTGAGGCACTTGCAGGAAGTGGCGCAGATTGCCGTTGTTGTAGCACGAAATCTCGGCTTGGACGAGGCTATTGCATACAAAGGCGCTGTGTTTCACGACATTGGGAAGGCAAGCACAGTTTTTCAGCAGACGCTTAATGAGAGTTGGCAGCGCCCGCCCGGCTTCGTTTTCAGGCACGAAATAGCCTCGCTGTTCTTCCTGTCTCTATTGTCAGATGAGGAAAAAGCGCCTGTTACAGAGATGATTGTAGCACATCACAAATCAATTTACATGGATGCGGGCGAGAAAGGCATTTTAGATTTGATAGAAAACTGTCCCGACACGCTTGAAGCACATTTGAAAGGTTTTGAAGAATGGGTTGACGATGCTTTGTTGCTTCTTAACCGGCTAAGTATTAAGACGCAATCGATTACGCGCCGACAGGCGGAAGACGGTTTTTGGGAAGTGGTGGAGTATTGCGAAGCCCGTCAGTATGGCTATTCGCTGTGGAAAGGGGTATTGATGGCCGCCGACCATCTTGCTTCAGCGTTGGAGGGCAATACGCCGACACACGGACTTTTCAAGCAGCCTGACTTACGATACTACGCTTCGCGGCAAAGCAGTTTGTATCCGCTATCACTGATTTCTGCCGATGACCGCCGTCCTCACACTATTGTAACCGCCCCCACCGGCGCCGGTAAGACAGATTTTCTGCTTCGCCGCGCAAAAGGCAGAGTTTTTTATACGCTACCGTTTCAGGCGTCTATAAACGCTATGTATGAGCGTATTAAGGACGATTTGAAAGACACGGACGCCGACGTCCGCCTGCTGCATGCCTCTTCGAGTTTGAGATTAGAGAAAGGAAAATTGGAAGAAACGATTTTGCAGCGACATATTGGGGCTTCGGTCAAAGTGCTGACGCCACATCAGTTGGCTGCAATAGTCTTTGCTACAAAAGGTTATGAAGCCCTGATTGCCGACCTTAAAGGCTGCGACGTCATCCTCGACGAGATTCATACCTATTCCGAAACTACGCAGGCAATAGTTTTGAAGATAGTGGAAATATTAGCGTCATTAGGTTGCAGCCTGCATATCGGAACCGCCACAATGCCAAGCGTTTTATATGCCAGACTGTTGGAACTGCTTGGCGGCGCCTCAAATGTCTGTGAAATAAAACTCCCTGATAATGAATTGGATAGGTTTGACAGGCACATCGTCCATAAAGCAAATTCTTTCGATGAGTTGAAAAACGTTGTGGATGAAGCAATTACGGCTCGTCAAAAAATACTGCTCGTCTGCAACCGCGTTAAACGGGCGCAGGAACTGTTCGGAATTATTCAGGATGCATATCCTTCTGTACCAAAAATGTTGGTACACAGCCGTTTCAAGCGTAAAGACCGCAACCGCCTCGAAAACGACTTGCGACTTGTCTATAATGACGCCGATTATGCCTGCATCGTCGTTTCCACGCAGGTCGTTGAGGTCAGCCTCGATATAAGTTTCGACCTGATGATAACCGACTGCGCGCCGATAGACGCTCTTATTCAGCGCTTTGGACGTATCAACAGACGCAGAACAGAAGCCACTGTCGGTCATTACAAACCGGTATATGTGCTGCGACCGCCCGAAAAAGCCGAAGACGCCAAGCCGTATTGCCTTGACGTTCTGCAACGTACATTCGAGGTTATTCCTGATAATGAACTGATGAGAGAACGGGACGTCCGGCAAATCATTGACGCTGTATATCCTGACATTCAATTTGTTAACATCGACCTGAACTCTGTCTTCAACAACGGTCAGTGGCAACTCAAAGAGTTATGGCACAATCCTAAATCGGCGTTGTTGGAAACACTTGATATTGACTCTGTTACCTGCATCGACGAGTATGACAGGGAATATTACGACCGTACAACCTGCGGCGAACAGGCGCTGTTGGAAATCCCCGTCTCCTACCGTGCCGTCGGACACAGCGGGTTAGACCGTTCTTCCTGCGGCTCAAAACCGTTTGTCGTCCCGCATAAGGCTTACGACGAGGAAGCAGGTTACCTGTCCGACTTTGCCAAACCCGAACATTACGATAACTCACTACAATTTCTTTAACAATATGATAGCAACAAACATAGGACGCACATTCTTAAAGGCTTACAACCGGAAGTTCAACAAAAATTACTCTGCAAAAGAGTTTTTCGTGGACGTCTATTGGAAATTGTTTTTCGCCCATGATAAATACATGCAATGGGTAACAAATTCTCCTTTCGTTCAAGGTATTAAGAAGGGTGTAGCCCCAACGCCGGAAGAACGTAAACAGAAACTGCAAACCCTGATTGAGAAAATTGCAGGTAGCGGCGCAGACGCAAGCATTGCCATTGGTTTCCCTTCACTCGATATAAATGCCACAACCTCAGGTCAGATAACCAATCTTGCCTTGCCGCTCAACGAAGAAGACGTCTATCTGTCTTGGATTGGCAGCGGGTTCGGTGTTGGCGTACAAAGCGGCTTGTCTATGCTTTTCGACAACCCGCAAATACTGCTGGATTTATTCGATGGGTGGCAGTTATACCGCGACGTATTGAACCAAACCCCTCAGTTGCGTGGTAATCAGATAAATACATGGAACGGGCAATGGCTTGCACATCGTTATAACCGCATGACTTACGACCCGATGCGTCCGATGGCGTCGTTCAACCCCTTCAATACTGCGAAAGATGGCGCTATGGAAGTTGAGACCCAAGCATGGACAAAGGTATTGCTCGGCATAGCCCGCACATATTCCGCTTCCACAGAGACCGCTTACGTTTACAGTCTCGGACAGACTAACATTACCGTCGGCTTTATTCCGTTTGAATTGCCCAAAATAAGGCGTCCATACGAACTGTACGAAAAGTATTTCGGAACTACCGACTGTGTGCAGGTAGAAAACATCTTCGGCACCGCTATAGGCTTTACCAAAGCATGTCAGATGGGCGCAATAGGCGTCAATGCCCTTGAACCAAGAGGATTTAGAGACGTTTTAGACAAAGGCGTTATCCCTAAATATTCTGATAAAGAGACAATTATTTTTAATACATATCAAATTTGGCTACTATCTATGTTAAGTAACGAACAATTATGGGAACAGGCGCAACAGATAGCGCTCACCCTCAGCGAGTATTCAAAAGGCGGTTCCGGCGCGACAACCAAAAGGAGTCAGGAGGTCGCCAAATTGCTGTCGTCAGTCAGCAAAAAACAGTTTATCGACGGACTGACAACCATCGTAAACAATTCACAGGAAGTAGAATCCCTAAGCCGGATTGCGGAAACTGTCCATCTTATGCCGACAGACAATGTACCGTATTTTCTGACTTTGCTCCGCTTCCGCTATGCAGTAACAAGTAAAATCAATTAAAAAACAGAACATTATGAACCCGTACATTTATCTCAGGGCGTTGAAACACGCCGAACACACTGTTTTCTGTGTCCAGGACGGTCAGAAAACGTATTACGACCCGCAGTTCAACCGTTTGGTTGCATATTCGAGCGGGCAACAGGTCAAACGTTCCATACTTGACACTCTGACCTCCGACCTGAACGTCCAGATGGCGCCTATCACGTTCAACTACAACATCACTGCGAAGAAAGAGTTGGAAAACAAAGAGCCTTGGTCCCCCTGCGACCCTGCGTTCATTGACCAACTGATAGGCGGATGGATGCGGGCAGGCGAAGGTATTACCCTGAAACGCCGCAGCCCGCTGTCAATTTCTGCCATGCGCCCTCTGCATCCGTTGCTTGCAGGTGTGGATAAGGAAAATCTCACTTTCGACCGTAGCGACAAACCGGACAACAACCCCGTAAATGTCCGTCTGGGCGACCGCCTCCTGTCGGAAGAAGAAATCGAAGAGTTCCTCAATTCCAACAACCGCACTTTGCCGCGCCGCAACTGGATACCCGACAATGCCAGAACCGGCGGTCTCTTCGTTTATGACGTCGCAATCGACCTGCGCACCCTATTCGCCGTCTCCACCAATCAGCACGAACCGGAACTCACAAAAGACAAAATCGAGGAACTGAAATCCAAAGACTGGGTAGAAGCGAAAAACGTCTTTGGCGCTTGCCTCGTGCTGCCATCATCCGAACGCGACAAAATCATCCCTGCTTTAGCGCACGCCTTGCTGAACTGGCGCATCACGTCCAATCAGGCGCGCACGTTCAGCCTCATGGAAACCCTTGCTGTCGCTATCAGCGACAATGCCAACACCATTGCAGGCGCCATCCGTGCCAAACTCTTCGACGACGGTGGCGACGTCAGCAAGCCCAAAGCCAAACCTATCATCGACGAAACGGCAGGCGCCGATGTGTTCATTACCCTGCCATGCTCAAGTTACGTCGTAACTATCAACGAAAGCGCCGATGCCCTCGCCAAAGCAGAAGAAAAACTGATAGAGATGATGAAAAAGTTTCCTTATGAAGCGCAAATGGACATTAATAAATGATTTTGCTTAATTTTAGATTTTATAAGTTTTTTCACTTATATTGCGTTGTAATTTATAAGCGATTTAACTTATATAATGCTTTTATAAGCGAATTAACTTATATTTTCAATAATAAAACGAACGGTATGACAAAGAACAAGGCATGTATTTCGGCGGACATTGTGGCTTCTACTTCGCTTGGTTACAATGATATGGAAGAGTTAACAGCGAAGTTGAAAGCAGCGATAGATACGCTGGCGGCAACGCTGAACAAACGTAGCAAAATGAACTTCTACGGGCGCATCGTAAAGGGCGATTCCGTTGAGTGTTTTTTTGAGCGACCCAAAGATGCGTTGCGGGCTGCATTGTTGCTAAAAACCTGTGTGAAAGCATATTTGCCTGCTACCGTTAGCAAGCAGCGGCGGCTTTTCAGCGCTTACGGGCTGCGTCTGTCAATAGGCGTCGGCAAAATGAACCCTGTTACATCAGTTGAAGGCGTATGGAACGGAGAGGCTATAACCCGAAGCGGGCGAAAAATTGAAGAGCAGAAGACGTCCGGTAAGAGCAAAGTGATTGTCAAGCGCACGCTATTCTTCGAGTCGGGAGACGCACGGCGTAATTTGCTGTTTGACAGTCTATTATTGCTGATTGATTTCGTATTGAACAAGGCAACTGCTAAACAGTGCAATATCCTGTATCACAAATTGATGCGAAAATCGGAAGCGGAAATCAGTAAATCACTGAAGATGAGCCAGTCTGCCGTCAATCAACATTCTACCTCTGCCGGCTGGGCGGCTATCGACAAGGCTTTAACTTTTTACGAACAATGCAAATTTTAATACTATGAATAATCTGCTCCTGTGTCTATTTATTGCGCACCTGCTTGCCGACTTCTGCTTCCAGCCTCAAAACTGGTGCAGCGACAAACAGATAAAAGGTTTCAGGTCGCGGTTACTGTACATCCATGCAGGCATTGTCTTTACGGCGTCCTGGATTGCCTCGCTGTCCTGGTCTTTTGCTCCTTTTGCTCTTGTTTTAGCCATGCTTCATCTGTCCATTGACGGCTTGAAATCTATCGCCGAGCGCCGTTTCGCTAAAAATGCTCGTCAGGCTCAGAAATATTCACTGTGGATTTTTTCTCTTGACCAGATAGTTCATCTGTCTGTAATATGTTTAGTAACATGGATTTACAGTAATTATTATAGTCTGTCTGACCTGCTCATAAATATTCCCTGCAAGTATCTGTATATAACTGCTGCTTATATTGTCTGTTTGAAACCATCAAATATCATCATACGTTATATATTTGATTCGTATGCACTTATGCCCAAAGAGAGCCTGCCGAACGACGAACTTGCCAAGGCAGGCAGATTGATTGGAAATTTAGAACGGTTGATAACGCTGACTCTTGTTTTGGCAGGCGAATTTAGCGCCATCGGCTTTATCATTGCAGCAAAGGCGATTGTTCGCTTTCAGGCTATCCGCAAAAGCGAATATGTTCTGATTGGTACGCTTTTAAGTTTCGGAATTGCAATATTGATGGGAGTTTTAATCACTTTAATATGAACATTACAGGCACACATTTGAATTACTGGTTTGTTTGCAAGCGGAAACTGTGGCTGTTTGCCAACGGTATCACTATGGAACATACATCCGACCTCGTCTATGAGGGCAAACTGGTTCACGAAAACAGTTACCC
>JAISTJ010000214.1 GCA_031272655.1 Tannerella sp. | reverse complement strand
GTCGCTTTCGACACATCCCGTATCAATTTCTATAGTGATATAAATCAGGCTGTCGAAGATTCGGATACGCTAATCTTTGCTACCCCGTCGCCATACATCAAATCGCACCTCAGTAAAATTACTGTTCCTCTGAAAGACAAGTACATTATCTCTGCTATAAAAGGTATAGTGCCGGAAGATAATATGTTGATACACAAATACTTTACTTCAACTTTTGGAGTTAAGCCGAAGAATATCATTGTGATAGCCGGCGCTTGTCATGCCGAAGAGATTGCTATGGAACATCTTTCGTACCAGACCTTAGTCTGCCGCGACGTTAAAAAAGCGCAGACGCTGTCGAAGAACGTATTCAACACTCCGTACCTTAAAACCTCGTGCAGCAAAGACATGGAGGGATTAGAGTACATTTCGGTATTAAAAAACATCTATGCCATTGTAGCCGGCATTTGCGACGGGCTGAAGTTAGGCGACAATTTCCACGCCGTATTCGTCCCCAATGCCTACGACGAGATGATACGTTTTGTATCGACCGTAGCGCCAGCCAAGCGTAATATTGCCGGTTCGGCTTATCTTAGCGATTTGCTTGTAACCGCATACTCGTCGTTCAGCCGTAACCGCGTTTTCGGCAAAATGCTCGGCGAGGGCTACAGCATCAATGCCGCTAAAATAGAACTCGGTATGGTAGCCGAAGGCTATTATGCCACAAAATGTATCCACGAGATTAACGAAAAATATAAGGTTAACATGCCTATAATGAACGCTTTATATGCAATTCTTTACGAGAAGCAATCACCTTTATCGCAAATCAGGACGATAACTGAAATTTTGAAATAAGTTTCTTAAGATCAGCCATTTTCTTTTGACGGTCTTTGTCGAATCTGTTCTTCTTCATGATATATGTTGAACGGATGAACCACGCATAGAGGAAATGATTTTCCTTAGCGGTGGGCTGGTGGTGGTTGAGTTGCAAATACTGTTTGTACCGTTCGTAATTCTTGTTCCATTCAAAATCGTAACGGCTCGTTTCATACTTTGAATACTTGATTTTGAAGTCATTAAATAACTGCTGCGTCTCAAAATCCTGTTTATGAACAAGATCTGTCAGCGCTTTTTGCCACCATTTATATAACGCAGCCTCAACACGGTCTGCGGAACTACAAAAAGGGAAGTGTTTGTTCCTTTCTATAAATGCAATCAAAATGTTCAACCTCTCAAGGAACGGCAGTTTAGGCTTGGAACCTTTGCCTGTCGGCTTTATAACTGCCGGTTTCTGTTTCTGCGGCTTCTCTTCTTTATGCTGTTTCTTCAGTTTGGGATTTTTGGGGATAAAAATCAAATTGTTATCTCCGGGGTAGATACCGAACTCAATATCTAAGATTTCAATGGCCAATTCGTTGATTTCATTGAGCTTTTTCATGCCAGGAGGATTGACAAGGTCATGGTCTTCAATAAAATCTTCTATCTTAATATAGTGATTTTCAGTGTTTTTGTCCAAATAATTCGAGAAAAGGATTATAAACTTCTCAAATTCAAACATATACGTGTATTCATGCTTCACGAGCACGGTATTAATCCAGATGCTTTCATTATCTTTTTCGGTTAAGCCGCCAAATACGCTGTAATCAGTGAGATAGGCTATAATTTCCATCACAAACTCGGGCGAAAGGTTTGTTCGTTCTCTTTCCATGATCTCAGTTATTTCAGGCGAATCCTGCGTCAAAAGCAACTTGCCCTTGATGGCTTCATACAAATAGACCCAATCGTTCAGGTTATAAAATAATCTTGACGCTTTTTCGATGTTTTGCTTTACAAACTGTCGGAATATGGATCTGTGCAGTTGCCGTACCCTTTCGGCGCTAATATTCATCTCTTCGCCTATTTCGGCAAAAGAGCCAACTTCCTGATCATTAAATACTTTATGGATCTTTTTTAACAAAACAACAACGCGGTCGTCGCTCGTGTTCGTTACCTGCTCAAGCAGCCATAGCATCGGCAAATGACAGTAACGGTCGTAAAAATCAGCTACGAACTCATTGTTACACATCCCGTATTCTATGTTGCGCTGCAGGAAAAAGGCTTCCTTTTCGAGAATCAGGTCGGCGACGGCTTTTAACATCAATCTCTCTTCTTCGTTCATCTCTAAGAGTGACTCCATGAGATACAGTTCTTCTGCAATCTTTTTATCTTCAGTATCGCTGATTTCGGCAAGCGTTTTCTCGCACAGTTGCTGTATCTCTTTAAAAGTAGTGGGACCCATTCCTCTGTAATTCAGTATTTTAGCGCTCTTGTTGTTGTCGTAGAAGTGAATGATACGCTCCAAATTATCCAGCTCCGAACATATACAGATGTTTGCAGCGCGCGCACTGAGCCGCCCGCTGTTTCGTAATTGTTCAGTAGTTATGTACTTAAGCTCCTGTTTTAACATAAAAAATCGGCTTTTTGAGGGCGTAATATTACTAATTATTTTTGAAACAAACAGGTTTTTTTTGAAAAATTTTAAAAAGTTATAGTAACTTTGTAGCTTGATTAATTTTAAAAATATATGAAAAGTATTGATTTAGAGATTGATAAGGCGTTAATCGCTGTTGGTAAAAAAAATATCGAAGCCCTCATGCCTGCTGCCCGCAATGGTCTTGAGATGCTGCATAAAGGAACCGGCAAAGGAAATGATTTTCTCGGATGGTTACACTTGCCGTCATCTATAACTGAAGCCGAACTGGCTGAAATTGAGAAGACTGCAGCTAAACTTCGCCGCTGTAAAGCTGTTGTAGTAATCGGTATCGGCGGGAGCTATCTGGGCACGAAAGCTGTTGTAGAAGCACTTAACAACAGTTTTGACTGGCTTCAAAAGAAACGCTCAAATCCTGTGCTGTTGTATGCAGGACATAATATAGGTGAAGATTATCTTACAGAGTTGAGCGCAGCGCTTGGCGAATCTAAGTTCGGTATAATAAATATCTCAAAATCAGGTACTACTACCGAACCGGCTATCGCTTTCCGTGTATTAAAAAAACTTCTTGAAAAAAATATCGGAAAGGAAGCTGCTAAAGACTATATCGTCGCCGTTACGGACAAGTCTCGCGGCGCATTGCGAACGCTTGCGGACAAGGAAGGATATAAAACATTTGTCATCCCCGACAATGTTGGCGGTCGCTTTTCAGTGCTTACGCCTGTCGGCTTGTTGCCGATAGCAGTAGCCGGTATAGATATTCGTGCACTTGTCAAAGGCGCTGTTGACATGGAAAAGGCTACCAATGAAAAAGTTGTAATAGATAAAAACCCGGCAGCTATTTATGCCGCCACACGTAACGCTCTCTATCAAAGCGGAAAGAAGATAGAAATCCTTGCTAACTTCCATCCTAAAATGCACTTTATAGGCGAATGGTGGAAGCAACTCTACGGCGAAAGCGAAGGCAAAGACAGCAAAGGTATTTTCCCCGCTTCTGTGGACTTCACTACCGACCTTCACTCAATGGGACAGTGGATTCAACAGGGTGAAAGAATTATATTTGAGACAGTTATATCTGTTGAAAAACCTGATACAAAGCTAACTGTTCCGACCGATAAGGCAGATCTTGACGGTCTTAACTACCTCGCAGGCAAGCGTATAGATGAGGTCAACAAGATGGCTGAACTCGGCACATTGCTTGCACACGTTGACGGTGGCGTCCCGAATATCAAAATATCCATACCCGCTCTCAATCCATATTATATTGGTCAATTATTCTATTTCTTTGAAAAAGCTTGTGGAATAAGCGGTTATGTGCTTGGCGTAAATCCATTTGACCAGCCCGGAGTGGAAGACTATAAAAAGAACATGTTTGCCTTGCTCAACAAACCCGGCTACGAGAAAGCAAGCGAGGCTATCAGGCAAAGGATTAAAAATTAAAATATTATTTTCATGAAAGCATTTAAAATTGTTTTATGTTGCCTGTTTTTATACGGCAATTTTGCGGTTAAAGCGCAAACGGAAAGCCTTGATTATCAGCAAGGTAAGTTTAAACCAACCGATGAATCGCTTAAGACTTACAAGTATCCGCAGTGGTTCAGTGATTTAAAATTTGGCATTTGGTCGCACTGGGGACCTCAGGCTGTGCCTCGGCAGGGCGACTGGTATGCTCGCGGGATGTATGAACGCGACACCTACGACTGCGAAAAGCAAAAATATAACAATGCAAATCGCTATTACACTTATCATCGCGAGCATTACGGGCACCCGTCAGAGTTTGGTTATAAGGATATTATACCGCTCTGGAAAGCCGAAAGATGGAATCCCGAAGATCTAATGAAACTCTACAAACGGGTAGGGGCGCGTTATTTTGTAAGCATGGGCTCGCACCACGACAACTTCTTCCTCTGGAACTCCAAACTCAACCGATGGAACTCGGTAAATATGGGACCAAAGAAGGACGTAGTCGGACTTTGGCAGGCTGCTGCCAAGAAAGAAGGTCTTTACTTTGGCGTATCCGAACATCTGGGGGCAAGCTACACATGGTTTCAGACAGCGCACCGTTCCGACCAGCTCGGCAACAAAGCGGGAGTACCTTACGACGGCAACAATCCCGAATACTGGGACTTGTATCACAAACCAACTCTGCCGGGAGACAACAGTTGGTACACTAATAACCCTGAATTTCAGCGTGAATGGTATGACCGTATTCTTGAACTGATTGATAATTACCATCCTGACCTGCTCTATACCGATGGCGGACTGCCTTTCGGAAACGATTTTGGCAGAACAATGATTGCGCATTTTTATAATCAGGACGCTAAACAAAGGAAACCGCGCGGAGTGGTCTATACCTGCAAAGAAACGTCCAATGGTCGCTGGGTGTCTGACTATGAACGAGGCGCAGCCGGCGGCATACGCGAACACCCCTGGCAAACAGATACTTCCATAGGCGACTGGTATTATCGCACCGGACAGAAGTACATGACAGCCATAGAAGTGATTCAGATGCTGATAGATATAGTCAGCAAGAATGGAAATCTTTTGTTAAACGTAGTACAGACGCCGGAAGGCGACCTTGAGCAGGATGTGCTTGATATTCTGGAAGGTATAGCCGCATGGATGGACGTCAACAATGAAGCTATTTACTACACCCGCCCATGGAAAATATTCGGAGAAGGACCATCTCTCGAAGGACGCGAACAAGCTTCGGGCTTCGATCATATTGCAGGCGCAGTGAAGGATGTACGCGAATACCGTACCGGCGATGTGCGTTTTACGCTGAAAAACAAAACATTATACATCTTTGATATGGAATCCAAAGGCGCTTCTGCGCTTCATATCAAAGCGCTCGGCCTGCAATCAAAGACCGGTCAGAAAATCAAGTCTGTTAAGTTGCTTGGCAGCAGCGACAAAGTTGTATGGACGCAGAACGACGATGAAGCTGTTATTACAAAACCGGCTTCTACTCCGGCTTTTAATACTCTTGTTTATGCAATTCAATTGTAAAATATAAATTTAATTTAATGGAATACAGGGAACTTGGAAAGACAGGAATGAAAGTCTCACATATTAGTTTTGGCGCGTCGTCGCTTGGAGGCGTTTTTCATTCGCTGCGTGAAGAAGAAGGCATGCAGGCTGTATATGAGGCTGTTGTACAGGGTATTAACTTTATTGACGTTTCGCCTTATTATGGACATCTTAAGGCGGAAACAGTTCTTGGTAAGGCGCTTAAGAATATTGACCGTAATGATTATTATCTGTCCACAAAAGTAGGCAGATACGGCAAAGATGGCGTCAACTACTGGGATTATTCGGCTAAAAAGGTAACAGAGAGCGTTTTTGAGAGCATGGAACGCCTCAATGTTGATTATATTGACCTGATAAATGTTCACGACATAGAATTTGCCGACCTTGAACAGGTTTGCACCGAAACATTGCCTGCTCTCGTCGCTCTGCGCGACAAGGGCGTTGTTCATCATGTTGGCATTACTAACCTGACACTCAGTCATTTAAAATATGTCATAGACCATGTGCCGGAAGGTACGGTGGAGACTGTATTGTCGTTTTGCCATTACTGCCTCAACGACGATGCGCTGTTGGATTATATTGACTATTTTCATAGCAAAGGTGTTGGGGTTATCAATGCTTCACCTTTCTCTATGGGTCTGCTGACCGAGCGTGGTGCACCTTCTTGGCATCCGGCGTCTGAGCAGTTGCAGGCGTTATGTCGCAAAGCGGCCGACTATTGCCGCAGTAAAGGCAAATCTATCGAAAAGTTAGCTATTCAATACTCCGTAAGTAACCCCGCCATAGCCACGACGCTCTTCAGCACCACCCGTCCCGAATCGGTGTTGAAAAACATCGCATGGGCTGAAGAACCCATAGATGAACAACTCCTCAAAGAAGTTAAAGCCATCCTCGAACCAAGACTCCGCGACACATGGCTTAACTCGTAGGTCTGGGAGATGAGAGTTTGGAAGTTTAGAAGTTTATAGTTTAGAAGTTTGAGGTTTCAGGTTTCCGGAAGTCGAAAATATTTGTAAACTTATTGATTTTGAAAAAAAAATGCTACTTTTGTAGTCAAAATGCACTGAAAATGACAGAGAAGATACTCTCTATATGAATTCAAAACATACGATAATACGAGGCGACAGCCGCACGATGAGCGAACTAAAAGACAAGTATAAATTTAAATTTTAGGACGATGAACAGACCTCAAGCCGAAATATTGCTGCGCCAATCGTTCAAAATAGACCATTTCTATGATGAACAGTGGCAAACCATCGAGAAAATTCTCAATGGCGAAAGGGTTTTGTTGATCGAAAAAACCGGCTTCGGCAAGTCGCTCTGTTTTCAGTTTCCTGCAACGGTTTTCGATGGCATGACGGTTATTTTTTCGCCACTCATCGCCCTGATGCGCGACCAGATAAAGAAACTGCAATCGCTCGGTATTTCAGCAAAATGTATCAATAGCGAACAGACTCCCGAAGAGAATTTGCAAATAATTGAAGAAGCAAAACGAGGGGAAATAAAAATCCTGTATATCGCGCCTGAACGTCAGGAAAACAGCGATTGGATTGAGGCTGTAAGGCAGATGCGGCTCTCGATGGTGGTGGTTGATGAGGCGCATTGTATTTCGGTTTGGGGGCACGACTTCCGTCCGGCATTCCGGCGCATTGTCAACCTCGTAAACCTCTTGCCCACAGGACTTCCGGTGCTTGCAACGACCGCTACTGCCACCAAACGTGTAGAGCAGGACATCGCGGCGCAAATCGGCGGAGGAATAACCGTTGTACGCGGCAATTTGATGCGCGAAAATTTCCGTTTGTTTGTGATAAAAGTCGCCTCGGAAGACGAAAAATATATATGGCTCGGAAAAAATATTGAGACGCTGGCTGACCGTCTTGGTGGCTCTGGAATTATTTATACCGGCAGGCGGGTGGATACTGAAATGTATGCGCAATGGCTTGAATATCTGAATATTCCGGCGACATCGTATAATGCGGGACTTGACCCTGCGTCGCGCATTGACATTGAAGAGACAAGCGAACAGAAAATTTTTGAAAGTACAATCAGTAAAAAAGCGAATGTGAAAGACGCATTTGACTGTCAACCGGCAGACGAAATTGCCGGAAAAACAATTATGCTGCTTGACGACATATTCGACAGCGGCGCAACAATCAAAGAAATAGGACGATTGTTGACCCGACTTGGCGCGGCGAAAATCGTCCCCGTAACTATCGCAAAAACAGTAGGAGGAGATAAGATATGAACAGAGAATCAGCATATTGGATGGCGTTGGCGCACGACTTGCCCGCCTGGTCGTTTTCGGATAAGGAGGCTTGGAAAAACGAAGACCGTAATAATTTGATTATCAAATTTTTTCACGACAATAAAATTTCTGTCGAGGAGTTTTTTAACCTGACTGAAAAGCAGTGGAAAGACGACTACGGGCTGAACGACCGCAAAGTTGCCGAACTGACGCAGGCGAAAGACGCCGTCGCGAACAATGCATTTATAGCTGAATCGCTTGATAATCAAGGCTATGAAGTGATTCCTATTGTTTCGCCGGAGTATTCCAAAATCCTGAAAGCCAACCTGAAAAAATCAGCGCCTGTGGTGCTGTATATCAAGGGAAACCGAGCTGTTTTGCAGGAAAAATCCATCGCAATAGTCGGCTCACGTGACGCTTCGGAGACAGCATTGAAGTTTACCGATAACATTGCGCGGCAGGCAAGCAAGGAGTACAAAGTGATTGTCAGCGGTTTCGCGCGAGGGGTTGACAAGCAGGCGCTCGATTCGGCAATAGCATATAAAGGTCAGAGTATCATAGTATTGCCGCAGGGAATAACGACATTTGGTTCGGGCTTCAAAACTTATTACCGGCAAATCACCGAGGGCGATGTGCTGGTTTTGAGCATCTTCCATCCGCAGGCGGGCTGGAACGCAGGATTGGCAATGGCGCGAAATCCAATAATTTACGGGCTTGCCGACGAGATTTTTGTTGCCGAATCGGCGGACAAAGGCGGCACTTGGGAGGGTGTGCTCGATGGCTTGAATAAAATCAAAAAAGGTTTGCGTAAAGATGGGACAATTTTTGTTCGACAGCCTGAAAAGTCGGAAAAGAATGCCAACGCTTTGCTGATAGCGAAAGGCGCTGTAGCCGTTGATTTTTACGGAAACAAATTGCAGATAAAGGAATATGCACCGCAGGAATTTTATAGCCAGGTCGTTGCAGAACCGGCAGTTCCTTATGCCTCATTTCCCGAAAGAATAAAGCAAATTCTTTTAAATGGAAAATTGTCAATAAAAGAAATTCACAGAAAACTCAATTTCGATAAATCGGAACAAGTATTAAAAACCGAACTTAATAAATTGGATTT
>JAISTJ010000058.1 GCA_031272655.1 Tannerella sp. | reverse complement strand
CGTCTTCCACCATTTGAAAGACCCTGTCAATCTTGTCGCTCGTATCGGCCATATAGTGCATTGTCGGTACGCACAGCCCAGTGTCATTAAACTTTCGCATAATCTATAAATGTTTTGATGATTTGGCTACAAAGTTAATAAAAATAATTGCAAAAACTTTCAAGATCGGCGTTTTTTCGTTATTTATGTGTATCAGCACATGGAAATGTTTTTTGAAAGCATCTAAGGCTTTCTCTGTATGAAAGCCACACTGCAACAAATGAATAACGGCTTCACTTTGAAGTGAAGCCGTTATTCATAAAGGAGTTATTGATAAGGATCAAACAGTCCGCTGCCATTATCAGGCCAACCTTCGGTTTGCTGCAACTTTGAGTTGGCTTCTAAATGACTGTTTGGGATTCCATAGAAATAATAACTATCTGGGTAGTTAATATCATATTGAGTATCAATGAGTACTAACTCATCTTCAAAGTATTTTGTATATTCCGTATCCCAATCCGGTTCAGGCGTACTTAGCCTGATTTGGTCCATATCAACGGGTGTAAGCGGTTCTACAAGATTTGCAAAACGTCCGTGCCGTCTTGTTCCGTTCAACTCGGGAGCAAACAATCTTCGACGACGCAAATCCCAATAACGCTTATTTCCCTCAAAAGCAAGTTCTATCCTGCGTTCAAACATTATGGCATTAATCAAATCGTCGCCAGTCAAGCCGGTTTTGATTCCATACATTCTATTTTCACCGGGCAGGATTCCTGCTCTCGCCCTGATTTGTTTCAATACCTCAACAGCTTCATCATTATGACCTGTTTCTGCTGCACATTCGGCAAAATTTAATAAAACTTCAGCATATCTGATTTCTATCCAATCTGTTGGACTGTTTTGACAATCAAATACCGTTTGAGTCATATCTATAGCCTTACGACAGTAATAACCTGTGCGGCTGCCATTATTCTGTTCGGGTGCATATCCTCGATATGTCCATTGTCTGGTAACAGCTCTTCCGATTAAAGGATAATAGCATGAGTTATAAGCTATTGTGGCTTCGAAGCGTGGGTCTCTGTTCCGCCAATAATGTATCGGGTCATAGTCTGGAGATTCAGAAGGCGAAGTACCGTCAGCCATGGGATAAATATCAACAAACTCGGCAGTTGGATGATTTCCTCCCGTATAATTTGTTGATGCTTCCAACGGCCTGGTTGAAGCTGCCCAAGCATTTGTTTCACCCGGATAATACTGCCGTTTTACAAAAATAACTTCTTTATTCATCTCGTCAAACCACAAATCGGAATAACTGTTGTATAGCCCATATCCTTGATTTTCAAGCTGTTCTTTGGCTTGTTTATTTACAGAATATGCTGTTTCCCAACGTTGCGCATCTCTTGTGCCGGGACGATTATATTGCGGACTTGCCCAAAACAGGAGAACTCGCGCTTTGAGGGCAAGCGCTGCCGCTTTTGAAATTTTCCCTGCATTGTCTCCGCTCCACGACCATGGCAAATCCGAATTGATTGCATCATCCAAATCTTTGACTATTTGAGTAATACATTCTGACGTCTTGTTACGGGTAACATACAGATCATCCTTCAACTCTTGAGGCTCTAAAATCAACGGAACGCCTCCATAAAGCCGTACCATCCTGAAGTAAAGCCATGCACGTAGAACAAGCGCTTGACCTTTCAATACCGATTGAGTGCTTGCATCTATATTCCCTGTCCCAATTTTCTGAAGAAACAGGTTTACATTACGTATTTGGGTGTATGGCCAGTCATTGATGTCGTTGCTCGTTATTTGTCCGTACAAAATATTACCGCCTCCGGGTGTATTGTCCGAATTATCGGAAGTATCCCATCCCGGCAGGTTATCAATACATAATTTGTTGACAAAAAATTCCGCATAAGAAGCATCATTCCACACTGTTTGTTCGTCAAGCGCTGTCAGATCCTTTTTATCTAACACGTCCGTACAGCTGTTAAACACGTACAGGCTGAACAAAATAACTAAAAATTGATATATTGTTTTCATATCTGATTATTTTTTAAGAGTTTATAAACTAATATTAATACCGACCGAATAGGTTTTTGTAATCGGATAAACAAGCATGTTATTGCCCGTATTTCCAACTTCCGGATCAAACCATTTAACGTGGTCTATAAGCAGTAACAGATTTTGACCTTCTACGAAAATCCTGCATTGTCCCATGTTCAGTTTGTTGATAACTGATTTTGGCAGGTCGTATGCAAGAGTAACATTTTTCAACCTCAGATAAGCGCCATTTTTCAACCAGAAGGTTGATTCATTACCTGCCTGATTGTTATATGTCTTTGGCATTGAAGCATTTGGATTTTCCGGTGTCCAGTGATCAGTCCAGATGTCAAAATTCGTTTCGATTTGGCGAGCCTGTGTGCCTCTGTAGCTTGGCATAACATCATAATTGCCAACTCCTTGAAAATACAGGTCAAGAGTTATATTCTTCCAGATTCCTCCGAGACCAAAACCGTAATTGACAGGTGGGGTTGTATGTTTCCTGATCCATGTCTGGTCATTACTATCTATAATTCCATCGGGCGTTTCCGAATTTGGACCTCTTAAATCTTTGTAATTCAACATTCCGACCGTCGGGATATTTCCAAATATGCGATAATTGGGATTTGCAGCCATTATTGCATCAAGTTCGGCTTGCGTTCTGATAATATCGGTAGCTACATAACCCATTGCTATATCCGTATTAAGACCTATTTTTGACTGATAGGGACGAATATTTTCCGCTTCGTCCTGATAAATAAGCTTGTTTACGGCATAACCAAGATTACCCTTGACATAATATTCAATATCGTTATATTTGTTATTATAACTCATCTCTAACTCAAATCCCTTGGTATCAATGGTAGCATAATTTTCTTGTGGCATACTTGCTCCAAACGTAGTAGGCAATGCCGCAAGGCGACTTCCGAGAATGTCGTAGGTATGCCGGTAGAAAACATCTGCTCCGACAACTAATTTGCTGTTCAAAAACGTAGCGTCTAACCCGCCGTTCCATGATGCGGATTTTTCCCATGTGATGTCCGGATTGGGAATGGCTGCCGCACTAACTCCTGTGGATACGCCGGATCCGCCATAATATTGTCCGCTTGTAAAATTGTAGCGTTGCGCCCATTGCCACCCTCCGACTGCATCGTTTCCAAGTACGCCTACTGAAGCTCTCAGTTTGAGACTGTTTATGAAATTGATGTTTTCTTTAAAAAAGTTTTCTTCCGAAATACGCCACGCGGCAAAAGCCGAAGGGAAAAATCCCCATCTCTTTTTGGGAGCGAACCTTACAGAACCATCGTAACGGAATGATGCCTCAAACAGGTATTTATTATCATAGCCGTAATTTATTCTGCCTATATAGGAAAGGCGTCCGTTTTCCGAGCCACTGCCGGTAGGCAGAATGGCCGGAGTTGAAGAGCCTGCATCTAATTGATCAATGTCGGCAGATATGTAATTATCGCGCTCAGCCTGAAACCAGTCGGAGGTGCCTTCCGCTTGCTCATAAACAAACAGGGCGCCTATATCATGCTTCCCAAACCGGTGATTGTAAGTGATATAGCCATTTAGCTGATAGTTATAATCCATTTGCTGTCGCTCTATCAACGCATTTCCGTCATTTCGTATGTACACATCTACAACTTTTGCAGTGGCAGGATCCACAATATGTCCGTGACCGCCGGTCGTCTCAAAATTGTACATATTATACGGCAACCTCAATTGTTTCCTGAAAGCATAAGAGTCATATTTGTTGTATTGCACTTTCAAACTCAAACCTTCAATCCACGGAATATTGTATTGCAATGCCACCGTAGCCTCATAGTAATTATTCTTCCTCCTGTCATAACCATTTACACCTTTGATTAATTCTAACGGATGCCATTCTACATAAGGCTTTCCTACCGGAAGCCCATTGATATATGGCGGTGTCATGGAAGAGTGTATTAATAATGCTTTGAATAAGTCATACTGTGTGATATTGTCGCCGTTATATCTCCATTGCGGAACTTGTGTGAATCTGTTATCCATATTCAGATTAAGAGATGCAATAAGATCTTTTGTGATGCTGGCTTCAATATTGCCGCGCAAATTATAGGTACGATAATTGCTGTTATCAAAAATACCTGTTTCGTATTGAAAGTTCCCGCCTACAAAATAGCGGACACGGTCATTTCCTCCGGATACATTTAAAGCATGTTTGTTCACTGTCGGCGACTTTAACACAGGATCTAACCATGGAAAATCATGCGTTTTAAAGAAGTCAAGTTCGTCCTGCGTGTACCAGCTACCGTTATTCATGTCGGTGATCTTTTGTTCTGTCAGATAGTCATTGATAAAGACAGCCTGATCGTATGCCGTTTGAGGGCTTGGAAATTTTGTGGGTTCCGAAACGCCGAAATGACCACTGTAGGAAATCACAGGTTTGCCGGATGTTCCCCTCTTAGTTGTAACCAAAACTACCCCATTGGCTGCACGAGCACCGTAAATAGCCGCAGAAGCGTCTTTCAAAACCGATAAATTTTCAATTTCACTTGCATTAAGTCCGTCAAATGCAACTTTGTCTCTGACTACTCCGTCAATAACATAAAGCGGATCGGCATTGTTCCATGTTCCGGTAGCGCGTACCGTCAAAGAAGAAGTCGAGCCGGGCGTTCCGGTAGATTGCAGAATCTTCACTCCCGCCAATCTTCCGCTTAAAGCAGCAGTAAGATTGGTCGCGGGTATAGCTTGAATATCCTTTGAAGATACCGTAGCAACTGATCCGATTAATGTTACTTTTTTCTGGACACCGTAACCGACTACGACAACCTCTTCCAACGCTTGCGCGTCTTCCTGAAGCGTGATGTTGAGAGCGGTTTGGTTGCCTACTTTGATTTCTTGTGTTACGTATCCTACGTAGGATATCTGTAACACGGCATTGTCTCCGACTGTTAGGACGAACTTGCCGTCTGAGTCGGTGCTTGTTCCGTTTGTAGTGCCTTTTTCCACTACGTTGGCGCCGATAACTGTTTCGCCTGATGTGTCAAGTACGGTGCCGGTTACTCTTTTCTGCGCTGAAACAGTCAGCGAGAAACATGCGAGGAGACATAGCATTGATAGCTTTTTGAGCCATGTTCCTCCTTCCTTGTTCTGAAAAATTTTTTCCTTTTTCATGTTTACATTTTTTAAGAATTAATACTAAAATTATAGAAACAGCAGAGGCGGCTCCACTTTTTGTGAAGTCGCCTCTGTATATTATAACATTAACATTAAATACAAACGCGCGCGGACGGGCGCTATTTATAAATCTGTGTGTGTGTGTGTGTGTGTGTGTGTGTGTGTGTGTGTGTTAGCAAAATAGACGGTATTTGCAAATTATTTAACGTAATGTTTGTTAAGGATTCTGGATTGCTTCGTTTCTCGCAATGACGTGGTACGCGCAAAACAAGATTGCTTCGTTCCTCCTCGCGACGACATGACACAAGCCCTTCCGGATAGCCAAGCTCCCCGTATTGATGGTAGCAGTCCGCGAATTTCGTCCAAAACATTCTCATTGTGGTATTGTATTTGTCGCTGCAAAGTTATAAATAGTTTTCTAATCTCCAAAAAAAATCGAAAAATTTTTATCTCGGAATCAATTTTTTTTGTCTAAAGGTTGATTTTTGAAAAAAAAGTTGTACCTTTGCGGCCTGAAAATTTAAATTTTAATAATTCAAAGCATGGCAACAAAAATCAGATTGCAGAGATTCGGCCGTAAAGGTTATGCCTTTTATCAGGTCGTAGTCGCAGACAGCAGGGCTCCACGAGATGGAAAATTTATTGAAAGGATAGGTTCATATAATCCGAACACAAATCCTGCTACAATAGATTTGAAGTTCGACAGGGCTTTGTATTGGTTGCAGACGGGCGCACAGCCCACCGACACCGCGCGGATGCTC
The DNA here is from genome assembly GCA_031272655.1 of Tannerella sp. GTDB lineage: Bacteria > Bacteroidota > Bacteroidia > Bacteroidales > Tannerellaceae > Tannerella. The sequence goes on along the minus strand of JAISTJ010000058.1, from coordinate 7,577 downwards.
CTCTCGCGCGAGGGCGTATGTCTGAAAAAACATTTACTTGAAGGAGTTAAAAAAGGCGCTTTCGATGAGGCGACGGCTGAAAGCAGGTTCAACGCTTGGATTGAACAAAAGAAGGCTTCGCTTACGAAAGTGAAAGACAATGAGCGCGAGAAGAAAAAAGCTACGGCTAAGTCGCTTCTTGAGGCTGAAAAAGAGGTCAATAAAGCTAAGGCGGCCGAACTGTCCAAGAAACGGGCGGATATAGCGGCTGAAGCGGCTGCAAAAGCTAAAGAAGAAGCTGACGCCAAAGCGGCAGCCGAAGCAGCGGCGGCAGCAGAACTCGCAGCCCTGAAAGAATCAACCAAAGAGGCTCAGGCTGAAACCGCAACGGAGGAAGCTCCTGTTGCCGAGGAGGCAGCCCCGGCAGCCGCAGAAGAGGTAACTGAAGAAGCTCCCGCTGCAGCGGAAGAGGCTGTTACTGAGGTGGTTACGGAAGAAGCTCCCGCAACTGTTGAGGAAGTCCCCGCGGTCGCAGAGGAAGCCCCCGCAGCTACAGAGGAAGCCCCCGCTGAAGAAACTGCTCCTGAAGCTATAGAGGAAACCCCGACAGCAGAAGAAGCTCCTGCCGCAGAGGAAACTCCGAAAGCAGAGGAAGCCCCGACAGCAGAGGAAACTCCGGCAACCGAAGAAGAGAAACCCGCTGCAGAGTGATAATCTCGCTCTCCGGCGACGTTATTACCGAATCCCTTAATTTTGAAGACAGAAAGTATATAAATTTTGTACTTCCTGTCTTCTTTTTTTCTAACAAATCCATTCATTTGACACAAAACAAAATAATCATGCGAACCATCTACATCCTTCTAATAGCATTTTTAGCTTCCTGCAGCGGCGACGTCCCGAAAAAAAGCATCATTAGCGACAAGACCGTCAGCGACTATGTTGAAAAGTTCAATAAGCTTGATAATGAGCTGTTTGCAACAACTATTCCCAACTCCAAAGCGGCTGAATTTCTCATTAACAACATCCCGCGTTTTGTTTGCCCCGACAAGGAGCTTGAGGAAATCTACTATTTCCGTTGGTGGACGTACCGCAAGCATATCCGCCAAACGCCTGACGGATACATCATTTCGGAGTTTCTGCCGAAAGTGGGGTGGTCGGGCAAGTACAACGGCATAAGTTGCGCGGCGATGCACCACTACAACGAAGGCCGATGGCTGCAAAACAGCGGCGAATACCTTGATGCATACACCGAATACTGGTTGCGCGGCGGGGGCAGTCTCCGCACTTACAGCTTCCCCATATCGCATACGCTCTACAAATACTACTTGGTTTCGGGCGACGAAAGACTGTTGCGTAAATACTTTTACGACTTGATAGATAATTATAAGGCTTGGGAATCAGAGCGTTACGATGCTCAAAAGGGGCTTTTCTGGCAAAACGACGGTCAGGACGGCATGGAAGTGTCAATCGGCGGCAAGGAAGAGGCAAATGGCTATCGCGCAACGATTAACTCGTATATGACGGCCGAAGCGGAAGCTATATCGCTGATAGCCAAGATGTGTGGTGAAGGCAAGATATCTGATATTTTTAAGCTGAAAGCCGAAACGTTGCAGAAAAAGATGTTTGAGACCCTATGGGATGATAAAGCGCAGTTTTTCAAGGTGATAGCCAAGAAAGAAGGCGCCCGGATGTGCGATACGCGTGAGCAGCACGGTTATACGCCGTGGTATTTCAATCTTGCAAGCGAGAAATACGCTGCCGCATGGCAGTTTTTGATGAAACCGGAACACTTTTTCGCTCCGTTCGGACCAACTACCGCCGAACAGTGTTCGCCCGACTTCCGCATCTCGTATGAAGGCCACGAGTGCCAGTGGAACGGCCCGTCGTGGCCCTATTCCACAGCCGTAACTCTCACCGCGCTTGCCAATCTGCTTAATAATCAGCATCAAAACTTTATCACCAAGAAAGATTATTACACTCTTCTGAAAAATTACGCTCACAGTCACCATCTTACTAAAGAAGACGGGACGGTTGTGCCGTGGATAGACGAAAATCTTAATCCCTTCAACGGCGACTGGATTTCGCGTACACGCCTTAAAATGTGGGAAAACGGCACTTGGTCGGAAGGTAAAGGCGGTGTTGAACGCGGCAAAGATTACAATCATTCTACTTTTTGCGACCTGATAATCACAGGATTAGTCGGTTTGCGCCCGTCTGAAGATGAAAAAATAAACGTCAATCCGCTTATACCCGATGACTGGGATTACTTCTGTCTCGAAAATATTTCGTATAAAGGGCATAAAATCACCATTATATACGACAAAACCGGCCAAAGATTCAATCTGGGAAAAGGGTTGAAGGTCATTAAGAATTGAGAATTAAGAATTAAGAATTGAGAATTAAGAGTTTTAGGTTTGAGGTTCATCACTCCCTACAACACCCCCCGCGCCTTCATTTCGAGGTACTTGTTAATCAGATTTACCGACAGGTTTTCCGGTTCGGTGAGCAGAGTATAGATCCCAAATTGCCGTAAATGCATGGCTACGAGGCTTTTATCATGAATGAACTTGTCCGCGATGACCTGCTCATAATACCCTTCAATGGAGGTGGGTCGGCGGGCGGCGAACTCCTTCATCTCTACATCCTCGAAAAAGACGGTCAGCACAACGTGCCGCCGCGTCAATTGGCGCAGGTAGCCGAGTTGCCGTTCCATACCCGTCAGGGTGTCGAAATTAGTGTAAATAATCAGCAAACTGCGCTTGCTGATGTATTTGTTTATATTGACGTAGAGCGCCGAGTAGTCGCTTTCGCCGAAGGTAGTCTGCTGGCGGTAAAGGCTTTCGAGGATGCGTTGCATTTGTCCAGCCTGCTTTCCTGCGGGGATAAACGTCTCGAAATCTTCTGCAAACGTTGCTATTCCCGCTTTGTCGTCCTTGCGTATGGCGACGAAAGACAGTACTAATGAGGCGTTTATGGCATAATCCAAAAGCGTCATCCCGCGGAAAGCGCTTTGCATGATACGCCCCTTGTCTATGATGCTGTAAATCTGTTGCGACCGCTCGTCCTGCCACACATTGACCATCGGAAAATGCCGGCGGGCAGAGGCTTTCCAGTTGATTGTGCGGTAATCGTCGCCGCGGGTATATTCCTTGATTGATTCAAATTCGGTGTTATTGCCTCTACGACGTATCTTCTTGATACCCAGTTCAGTAAGGTTATTATGGATAGCAAGAAACTCGTATTTGTGAAGCATGATATAAGACGGATAGACTGCCACATCGAGCTTCGAGGCAGTGCGGATGCGGCGGCTGACAAATCCGATCCTTGTACTGATATACAGCATCACGTGTCCGAAATCATAGACGCCACGCCGCACCGGGCGCAGTTGGTAGCGGATAATCTCGCGTCCGCCTGCTTTGATGCGGGTTTTGAACAGTATGTCTCGACGCTGGAAGACAACCGGTATCTCGTCTATGATTTCCATCATTACGGCGAAAGGGTAGCAGTTTTCGATGACGATGCGGACGTCGTTGTTGTCGCCGTTTGAAAAGCGCGGCGCACAATTTCTATCCGCACCGGCAGGGCGTTTTTTATGCCATAATAGAACTATGTCGCTGATTATCAGCAAAATAATTAACGCCAACAATATCTTACCCGCAATAAATATTGCAGGCAGGAAATAGCCTGCCGCCAGCAGAACGATGGCTAAAACAGAGCATAAATAAAAGCGTCTTTTCAAAAACATTTTGTTTGTTTATTTCGGCACTTCGACCTTTTCGAGAAGCCTCTGCACCACTTTGAGCGGGGTATGGCCTTCCATCTCGGCTTCGGCGTTGAGAAGCAAGCGGTGTTGGAGCACAAAAGGCGCCGTAGTTTTGACGTCTTCGGGGGTAACGAAATTGCGCCCCTGTAACAGCGCCATCGCTTTGGAAGTCTGCAACAATGCAACCGAAGCGCGTGGCGAAGCGCCAAGAAAAACGGATTTACTGACGCGAGTTTGCTGAATCACAGCCGCAATGTATTGAATAAGAGACTTTTCAACATATACTTTTTCAGCGATTTCAAACAGCTGCAACAGTTCCTCTTTGCTTATAACAGGCTTAATATCAGTAAGTTGTGCTAACCGCGCATTGGCGTTATGCCGTTCCAAAATCTCTACTTCCTCATCGAAAGAAGGGTAGGGGACGGTTATTTTCATAATGAAACGGTCTAATTGCGCTTCCGGCAATTTGTACGTACCTTCCTGTTCCACAGGGTTTTGCGTAGCAAGGATAGTATAAATCTGGCTCATGCGGTGGAGAGTGCCGTCAATGGTGGCCTGCCGCTCTTCCATCACCTCGAAGAGGGCGGACTGAGTTTTGGCAGGCGCGCGGTTTATCTCGTCCGCAAGCACGATGTCGGCAAAGACCGGTCCGGGATGAAAGCGGAACTCGCTCGTTTTGAGGTCAAAAACCGACGTCCCCAACACGTCCGAAGGCATCAGGTCGGGTGTGAACTGGATGCGCGAAAAGTCCGCGTTGATGAGCCGTGCGAGCATCTTGGCAAGCAGCGTCTTGGCAACTCCGGGCACGCCCTCAATAAGAATATGCCCCCGCGCAAGGATAGATGCTAAAATCAGTTCCACAGCCCGCTCCTGACCAACTATCACGCTCCCTATAGCATCTTTAAGCTTTTGTACTTTCTCGCTAAAAGGCTTTAAATCAATCTCTTGTCCAAATTCCATATTGTTGCAAATATAATTTTATGCAAATATACAAAAAAATCAAATTACCCAATCTTTTTTAAAAAAAATTCATAAGAATTTGAAAATTTCTTCCGGATTGTCAGCTACTTGATAAATATTCCTGAACTCTTGTTTGATGAATTTTTCGTCGGCTGCGTGGTTAAGCATTTCGAGCAGCGGATCGTAGAAGTTATTGGTATTGAGGATGATAACCGGATTTGTGTAAAGTCCGAGTTGTCGCCAAGTGATGATTTCAAGCAACTCTTCGAGGGTGCCGTAACCGCCGGGCATCGCTATTGCCGCGTCCGACATGCTTGCCATCGTCTGTTTGCGTTCGTGCATGGTCTCAACGGTTATGATTTTTGTCAAACCCTGATGACACCATCCGTTTAGAATCATAAAACGTGGAATAACGCCTGTTACAGTGCCTCCTGCCGCAAGCGCCGCATCGGAAACGGCGCGCATTAACCCTTTAGAACCCGCGCCGTTGATGACATTAATGCCTTTGGCGCCGAGTATCGCTCCGATTTTTGCCGCATCTTCCATGTAAATATCTGCTATAGAATTACTTGAAGAGCAATAGATGGATATGTTTCTTATCATAATTATTTGTTATTTAATGTTTTGTACAATGTCATTCATGCCGTCAATGTACTGTTTCAGTTGCATATCTTCGGCGTAGGAACGGTAAACCGACATGCTGATATTCTTCAGAAGCGGGCGGATGATGTCGGTTTCAATGCCGCTAAGTTCGGCAAGGCGTTCAAAATCACTTTCTTCGGGCGCGCGGTCGGTGATGTCGGTTACCGCAAGGCGTTTCAGCTCGGAACAGAAATACCGGTACTTCATTTTAAGTATCTCACCGTTGTCATGCTGTTGATAGTATAAGTTGCTGATTAGCTGCATGAAACCAAGCGTCCTGTTTGGCGGCGCGGCTACGACCGGTATAACCCTCTGGCGCCTGCGTGCGGTAAACGCCATGAATAACAGCAAGGTAATCAGAGCGGTATATATCGCCCATTTCAGCGGAGGCACGGAAAGGACGTACCGGAGCGGCGTTTGAGGCTCTTCACCGTGCTTGCCGTAAGCGTCGGTCCTGATTATCGGCTTGCCTTGAAATTCCGACAGCAGACGGAATGCGTATTCTGCATTTTTGCCGTCAAGGATGCCGAAGTTGGTGAACATCAACGGAGTAGAAACAAGGAACAGACGCCCTTTACCGATATGCAATCGCATTGCAAGTGGCTTATTATAAGCATTAAAACTAAGCATGGAAGCCGAATCGAACCGTAAAGGCTGTTCCTCTTTGTCTTCAAACGTTCTGCGTCGCAGATATTTGTTGTGCAGATGCGGATAAACCTGATATGTACATTCGGGCTTCAAGGTATCGCCGCCGTAAAAAATGCTGTCGCGCACGCCTTTTTCCTGTAAGTAATCGTAGATTGACTTAAGCCAGCGCTCGGAAGTCGTTGAAAATCCGATGGAATCTTCCAACAGATAGGGGAAATCTTCGGCGCAAAGCATGATATCCGAGCCATTTTCAAGCAATTTAAAAAAATATTCAAAATCCGTAGGGGTGAACGTTAAAAAGCTCTCTATCAATAAGTAAGCTGGTGCTTCACTGCTGAAACCGGAGCTGTCTGCTTTAAACAACCGATAGAATGTTTGATTAACAACCTTATAATCAGCAAAAGAACTTTTGGCGACGTCGTCGAAAACATAGCATCCGAAAGGTTCCTTGTCCCGTTTGTCGAAAGTCGGTTTCCACGAAAATTTGTGTGGCGCCGCCAATTCCGACAGGAAAACAACAACAAGGAACGCGCCCAGTATCAGCATATAAAGCCTTCCGCCCTTCATGCGCCGCCTCCTTTCCGCAGTTGCGCCTGATAGTCGCAAATTTCGTCGTATAAGCCCGCTGTCGCCACATAATTGCCATACCTCACCTCAAGGAAACGGTTTGTCAAGAGCCTCAAAACCGGCCGCAGCTCGCGGTTGCCAAGTTCAAAGACATATTCCGTAGGCGTTTTATGTATCTGCCAGTCTATCAGTTTGTTATCCGATAAAAAACGTAGCGTTTGCAAGTATTTCAGCCGGATTGCAAGCCTGTAATCGCCGCTACCGAGCGCCGCAGCGATTTCTTTTCCAAAGTCAATACGGTGAATATTCTCTTCCTCAACCATATACGGCAGCGATTCGGTTTTTCGCGTGTGCAAAAACAGCTCCGGACGGCTTCTGTACAGATATATCAACACCGCTGCAAGCGCAACGACGAAAACGGTAATCATCACCGGCGTAGTAACATTTTCTTCAAATGAACCGCTGAAAATGCTGTTTATGAGGCGATTGAACCAGCGCGATACCAACTCGAACCACGAATAATCGGGCATCTCAAGCTGTGAAGCGTAATCATAAGACTTATTCGCTTGGTAACGTGCTATTTTCCCCGTGTCGTAAAATATTGAGTCTATCATAAGAAGCAAAATTTTCGCAAAAATAGCAATTTTTCCCGTATTTTTTTTAAGAAATTCTTATATTTGCGAAAAATATTACCGCTATGTCCAAAAAATTTTTATTTTTTCTTTCGCTTGCAGGACTTTTGGTTTCTGCTTGTAATAATTTGAAAAACAGTGAGTTATCCACTATCGAAGAGGGCTTCAAAACTCCGTCCGACAGCGTCCGTCCGGGCACCTACTGGTACTGGATAAACGAGCATGTCTCGAAAGAGGGTATCACCAAAGACCTCGAAGCGCTTTACAGGATAGGCGTCAGGGAGGCGTTTATCGGCAATATCTACGAAGACAGGATGCCGCGCGGCGCTGTCCGCACCCTCAGCCCGGAATGGGAAGATTGCATGCGTTTCGCCCTTACCGAAGGC
>JAISTJ010000032.1 GCA_031272655.1 Tannerella sp. | reverse complement strand
CATTTTTTTCTCGAAAGGCGCCCCTTTAAGGTCAGCAACGACCTTGTCTGTCCACTCTTGGACGCTGACGGGCGGAAATTCCGAGAAAAGCGTTTCTTTTGTTTCTGCCATTTCTTTTTTGTTTGTTTATTATAGTTTTATTCGTTTTATATTGTTTTTGTTTGTTTTATTCTGTTTGAGGTTTGAAGTTTGAAGTACTTAATTCTTAATTCTTAATTGAATAAGATTGCTTCGTTCCTCGCAATGACGGTGCGTGAAAGAGATTGCTTCGTTCCTCGCAATGACGCCGCACATTCATCACTCATCACTTATAAGTATATAGCCACGCTTGGCGATGTTTGGGATCGTTATGTAGTTGTTTTATATACCTTTGCGCTTGCGTCTCATTAGCGAAATGCTGTGCATAGACCCTCACACGCCCGTCCCTGACCAAAATTCCGGCCGTAGCTTTTTCCTTTGCCCCGAGCCGTTTGATATAATTGTTAGCCTGCTGGCGGTTCGCGAAACTCCCGATTATCACGAAATAAGGCTTTGAGGCAAAAGTAGATGCTGAACTCGCTTTCGACGACACTCTGTTTTCCGTTGTTTTCGCCGTCTCTTCCGATGAAGTTTTCACTTCCGCAGTCGAAGCAGGCGGCGCAGTCGTAGCGGATGGAGTAATAACATCCTGATTAACAACCGTTTCGGAAGCAGCAGCAGAAGAAGTGGAAACGGAAGCAGACACGCCGGATGATTCCGGTACGCTGCTTTTGGGAATTATATCTTCCGGCATGAAACTCGCTGTGTATGAAGACTTATTGACGTCTCCTACGGGTATCGAAACGAGCAAAAAGATGATTATTGCCGCAGCCGCCACAGCAAGAACCTGTAAAACAGTGGTAGTGAATGATTTATTTGACATATCAGCGCTTCCTTTCAATGTATTTCTTTGTAGTGAATAATTTTTTTCAGTTGGATATGATTTTTCGGTAGAATAAGTTCGTTCGGCAACAACAGGACGCCTAATTTCAATTCGTTGAGGTTCAGGCTCATATCTTTGAGAAACAGGCTCATATCTTTGAGACACAGGCTCATATCGCTGATATTCAACCCTTTGAGCAACCGTTTCGGCAGGTTTCGGGGCTTCCGTTGCCATAAGTCTTCTCGCAAGAGGCAGATAGTAAAAAACAGGCAAGCCGAAAGTGGATGTGCTGAACAAGTTATCACTCTCATTATCAGGCATATACACAATGCGATTCCCGTCTTTTACAAAAGCGCCCACTTTACCCATTTGATATTCGGCGTTATAGTTCAGCTCGTCTTTAATTTGGGACACATCCGTTTTCACAAGTTGCTGAGCCTTAGCATAATCTATCGAATAATCAAGCATATACGCATGTGAAAGCAGACCGTCGTTATAAGTCAAAGTCGGGTTGAAGACAATTTCCTTGGAAGCGGGGCTGAAAGAGTGTTCTTCGCCCAAATACAACGCAGGAACGGTCTGAAGCACAAAGCCTCCAAACTCCGGAATAATAACGCAATCATGCTGATACAGCAGCAGTTCGATATGTCTGATAAGTCTGTCCATCAGAAAAAAACTTCAAACAAGAAATTCGGACTGCAAAATTACATATTTATTTCGACTATTCGGCAAAAAAAAATTCTTTTTTGTACTTTTGTCGTTCATTTTTTAAAATTTTATGGCAGTATTTTTTGAGACGTCGGCTGGTGTGAAGCCGCATAGACTCCGCAAGAACGCTCTTAAACAGTGGATTGCAGCGGTAGCTGCTTCGCATGGCAAACAGGTCGGCGAGGTCTCATACCGCTTTTGTTCCGACGAAGAGATTCTTCAGGTTAATAATCAGTATCTTAACCACGATTATTATACTGACATTATCACTTTTGACTACACAGAGGGCGAGGTCGTCAGCGGCGATATCTTTATCAGCCTCGACACAGTAGCGAGCAATGCCGAGCTGTACAAGACCGATATTAAGGACGAGCTGCACAGGGTTATTATTCACGGGCTGCTTCACTTGTGCGGTTTGAAAGACAAGAGCGCCGCTGCAGCCCGTAAAATGCGCGCCGCAGAAGACGAGGCGCTCAAAACATTACAAATATGATTTCTATTGAAGGATTAACGGTTGAATTTGGAGGTTTTACGTTGCTCGACAACATCTCTTTCGTGATAAACAGGAAAGACCGTATAGCGCTTGTAGGCAAGAATGGCGCTGGCAAAACGACGCTGATGAAGCTCATAGCGGGGATGCAGTCGCCTACGCGGGGCGTCATCAGCATACCCAAGGACGTCGCTATCGGCTATCTGCCGCAGGAGATGCAACTGTCTGATACATGCAGCGTTATAGAGGAAGCGGAGAAAGCTTTCAGCCATATTCACGAGGCGGAAGCGGAGATAAGCCGCCTCAACAAAGAGTTATCGGAGCGCGAAGACTACGAATCGGATGACTATCAAAAAATTATAGAGCGTATGACGATGCTTTCGGAGCATCTTCACCTGCTTGGGGGCGCAAACTATCAGGCCGAGCTTGAACGGACATTGCTTGGTCTTGGTTTTACGCGCGACGATTTCACGCGTCCAACGTCGGAGTTCAGCGGCGGCTGGCGTATGCGCATAGAGCTTGCCAAACTGCTGCTACGCCGCCCCGACGTGATGCTGCTCGACGAGCCGACGAATCACCTTGATATTGAATCTATTCAGTGGTTGGAAACGTTCATAGCCGCCTCGCCGGACGTATTTATAATTGTTTCGCACGACCGCGCTTTCATCAACAACACCACCCGCCGCACGCTCGAAATAGAACTCGGACATGTCTATGACTACAAGGTGAAATACGACGACTATGTAGAGTTACGGCGCGAAAGGCGCGAGCAGCAGCAGCGGGCGTTCGAGAATCAGCAGAAGATGCTTGCCGACACGGAGGCGTTCATTGAGCGGTTTCGCTACAAGGCTACAAAAGCCGTTCAGGTGCAGTCGCGCATAAAGCAGTTAGATAAAATCGAGCGGATAGAGGTGGACGAGGAAGACAACGCGACGTTGCGGCTTAAATTCCCGCCTGCACCCCGTTCAGGTTCCTACCCTGTTATCATAGAGAACCTCTCGAAGCGGTACGGCGAGCATCTTGTCTTCGCAAACGCCACATTTACAATCAATCGTGGCGACAAGGTAGCTTTTGTAGGCAAGAACGGCGAGGGTAAAACGACGCTCGTAAAGTGTATCATGGGCGAGATTACCGATTACACGGGCGTTCTGACGCTCGGTCATAATGTCAAAATCGGTTATTTCGCTCAAAATCAGGCACAGCTGTTGGACGAGAACAAGACTGTATTCGAGACGATAGACTACGTGGCGCAAGGGGACGTGCGTACGAAGATACGCGACATACTCGGCGCGTTCATGTTTGGCGGCGAGGCGTCGGACAAGAAGGTGCGGGTGCTGTCGGGCGGCGAGAAAAGCCGCTTAGCGATGATACGTTTGCTGCTCGAACCGGTGAACCTGCTTATCTTGGACGAGCCTACGAACCATTTGGACATGCGCTCGAAAGACGTCCTCAAGAGCGCGTTGCTTGACTTCGACGGCACTGTGATAGTGGTCTCGCACGACCGCGAGTTTCTCGACGGTCTCGTAACAAAGGTCTATGAGTTCGGCAACAAGCGCGTCCGCGAACATTTGGGCGGTATCTACGAATTTCTTGAACATAAGAAGATTGAGAGTTTGCGGGAGTTGGAACTGGGCGAATGTAAGGTCATAGCCTTAAATAAGGAAGAGATTGCTTCGCAGAAGGCTCGCAATGACGGGGAAAGACCTAACAGGTTTTTAAAACCTGTTAGGTCTGACAATAAACCTGACATGTCTGACATCATAGAACCGCTGACCTACGAGCAGCGAAAAGAGCAGGCGCGTCGCCGCCGTCAGTTGCAGAAAGCAGCTGACGAAGCCGAGCTGCAAATAGCGGCAATAGAGGAACAAATCACCGCCATCGAAACCCTTTTAACCACCCCCGAAGGCGCTTCCGACGCATCCCTGTACATCCGTTACGAGCAGTTGAAATCGGAACTCTCCGACGTTATGGACAAATGGGCGGAAGCATCCGAAGCATTGGAAAAACTTGAAAATTAGTCCGCCATTGAAAAATTATTACTATTTTTGCACTTGAAATATCAATATAGAGGAAATTGTTATGAGAAATAATTTAAGTTCACAGATAACCCTCACGCGGATTCCGGAAAGATATTACAAGCCGGAAAACATGTATGAATACAGTGTTTTGACGCGGTTTGAGAAGATTCCGACGCATATTTATACTTCAATGGACGAAGGCTCGGCGGCGCTTGCAGCCGAGATTGCCGACGCCATCGAAGAGCGCAACAAGGATAATAAAAACCTTGTTATAGCCTTGCCCGGCGGCCGCTCGCCTCATTCCCTTTTCAATCATCTTATCAAAATTCACAAAGAGCGGGAATTGAGCTTCAAAAATGTGATTGTGTTTCTGCTTTACGAGTTCTATCCACTTGTAAATGAGGCTAATAGCAATTTATCGCAAATTGAGGAGGCGTTCCTGAACCATGTGGATATTCCGGAAGAGAACATCTTCTATCCCGACGGATTCATGAACAAAAACGACATTTACGATTTTTGCAGGAAGTATGAGGAACAAATCAGGGATTGCGGCGGGATTGACTATATGTTGCTCGGCATCGGGCTTGCTGGCACAATCGGTTTCAACAGTGCAGGCACATCGCAAAGTTCGCGTACGCATTTCGTACTGATGGACAACACTTCGCGCAAGGAATCGGCGCAGATGTTTTCTTCCATCGAGAATGTCCCCGCAGGCGTCATCACTATGGGTCTCGGCACCATCATGGACGCACGGAAAATTGTCCTTATGACATGGGGCGAAAGCAAATCGTCAATAATCAAAATGACTATCGAAGGAGCGGCGACCGACGCCATTCCCTCTACCTGCCTGCAACATCACGCTGATGCACGGGTCATCGCCGACCTCTCTTCGGCTTACAATTTGACACGTATAAGCCACCCATGGCTTGTGTCCAACTGCGAATGGGATAACAAATTGATACGCCGCGCAATCGTATGGCTCTGCCAGCAGACGGGCAAACCTATCCTGAAACTGACAAATAAGGACTACAGCGAGCACGGGCTTGGCGAACTGCTTGCCGTTTACGGCTCCGCATACAATGTTAACATACGGATTTTCAACGACATACAGCATACTATCACCGGCTGGCCCGGCGGCAAACCGAACGCCGACGACAGCAACCGCCCCGAACGCGCGAAGCCTTATCCGAAAAAGATAATAGTCTTCAGCCCGCATCCCGACGACGATGTCATCTCGATGGGAGGCACTTTCCGCCGCCTGTGCGACCAGCATCACGACGTCCATGTCGCCTATCAGACTTCGGGGAACATTGCAGTCGGCGACGAGGAGGTGATACGTTACTGCGAGTACCTGTGCGATGTCTGCGCCAAGTATTCGCCTAAAAACCCGCAAGTAGCGTCCAAAGCGGAAGAAATCATCCGTTACCTGCGCTACGAAAAAACCGATGACGGCACTCCCGAACGCCCCGACGTGCTTTTTATGAAAGGCACTATCCGCCGCGAGGAAGCCCGCCATGCAAGCCGCTATTCGGGCCTGAAAGACGAAAACATCCACTTCCTCGACCTGCCCTTTTACGAGAGCGGTCTGGTGAAAAAGAAACCGCTCGGGGAGAAAGATATTGCGATTGTTAAAGAGCTGCTGCTTGAGGTCAAACCAGACGAGATGTTTGTCGCCGGCGACCTTGCCGACCCGCACGGCACCCACAAGGTTTGTTTAGATGCCGTTCTTGCCGCTATTGATGAGGTCAAAGACCAACAATGGATGAAGAACTGCCGCGTGTGGATGTACCGCGGTGCGTGGGCGGAATGGGAAATGGACCATATAGAAATGGCAGTGCCGATCAGCCCCGAAGAGTTGCGGCACAAAAGAAATGCGATACTCAAACACCAGTCGCAAGCCGAAAGCGCCCCGTTCCTCGGCGACGACGAGCGCCTCTTCTGGCAACGAGCCGAAGACCGCAACCGCGCTACAGCAGAGATTTATAAACAGCTCGGCCTCGCTTCATACGAGGCTATTGAAGCTTTTGTAAGATATATTCCTATTAATTGATGTTAAAAATCCTAAAAGACTGGGCGCTGCCGATAGCTATGCTAACAGGCGCTCTCACATGGCAATGGATAAGCCTTCTCGCCTTCATGACCCCATGGCTTATCTTCGTGATGCTGCTGCTGACTTTCTGCAAAATTTCGCTGAAAGACATACGTTTTCAAAAAGCACACATCTGGCTGTTAATCATACAGTTAGCAGGTAGCATAGCCGCATGGATACTGCTTAAACCGTTCAATGCAATTATCGCGCAAGGGGCGATGCTGTGCCTGCTCACGCCTACGGCCACCGCCGCACCGGTGATTACGGGGATGCTCGGCGGAAATGTCGGCTTCCTCACCGCCTACCTGTTTTTCTGCAATATCGCAGTTGCGGTCGCCGCACCGGTCTATTTCACCCTGACCGGCGTCCATTCGGACATGACTTTCCTGCAGTCCGTTTTTTATATCTGCCGGAAAGTGCTGCCGTTGCTGATGGCGCCGCTGTTGTTGGCATTCCTTTTAAGGCGGTTTATCCCCGCTGTTCATAAAGCTATTGTAAAAGTCCCGAAACTGACTTTCTACCTGTGGATCATCGCTTTAACCATAGTAACGGGCAACACAACAGCCTTTATGCTGCGTCAGGACAAGGCGGGGTTTACGGAAGAAGTTGGTTTACTGACTGTTTCGCTCGTATTATGCTGCCTGCAATTTTTCGTCGGCAGACGCATCGGCAGGCACTACGGCGACGCCGTCTCGTCGGGTCAGGGGTTAGGGCAGAAAAACACCATCCTCGCAATATGGATGTCGCAAACATACCTCCACCCGCTCACAGCAATAGCCCCTGCAGGCTACATCCTGTGGCAAAATATCATCAATTCGTGGCAACTCTGGAAGCATCGCAGGAATGTTGATTAGCGTTTCCGTAGCTTTATCACTTTTGTAGCGCCGAGGGCGCCTTTTACGTTGATTTTCAGGGTTATAGAGGCGTCCGACAAGTGCACTTCGGCGGTTGTATTTTCTGTAACTGCCTCTGATACAGGTTGATAAAGAGTTATTGTCAGTGTGTCGTTTTCCTGCGTCGGGTCGGATACTCCGAGCAGTAATTCATTATCTAATTCTTTGATAATCACCGAACAAGGCGCATCAGCGCTTAATCCGTAAACAGCTTCAACAGACGCTTCCCAGAAATTCCATGCGGTTATGCGCTCGCGCTCTGCTTTAACTACCTGAACATCAGGCGCATTGAGTAATATTTTCATATTCGGCGAAGCGGCGTAAGTTTTTGTCTCGGCTGCTGATTTGCATGGCAAAAGGATATATGCGTACGTCGCAGCCGAAGGGTTCTTGCCGTGCGAGATCCACAGGTTGAAGTAGTTACGCGTATGAACGATGGGGCTGCCGTAAAAATTGAACTCGCTCCATGAACCGCTTCGGGTTTCCCTTTTCAAGTGAATATCAGCGGTTTCGGGAAAATAATATCCCACATCCGCCTTAGTATCGCCCAAACCTGCGTCAAAATGCGCCCACAAAGCGGTTTTGACATTTGTTTCACCGTTGCTTTCGAGGATAGGGCTTCCGTCGAGCGTTATTGTCGCCATGCCGTTTATCTTGCGGTTGTCTATGATTGTTTCTATCGTTCGGTCGTCGCTGCTGCTGATGCCCGTGCCGAGTGCAAGTATCTCATTATCAACCACAAACCATGATTTGCAGGCCTGAAGCGAACTTTTCTCATCCCTGAACCACATCCCCGCGATGCCGTATTTGCCTTCAAGGGACGCGCCGCCAACCCATTTGGAGGGACTTTTGTAGCCGTCGGGATAGAGCAGCCCCTTGCCGAAAACGAGCGATTTGGCTTCGTGTTGCTGTTCGGCGTCAACGGTTATACCCGGAAGTCGGTAGTAATCAACGGTTGACCAAAATTGGTCCGAGAAGAGCTTTTGGTCGGCCGTATAAAGATACGTAACCCCGTCGCCCGTATGCCATGACTTCATATTCTCGCGGTCGAGCGTCTCGTAGTTTTCAATTCTGTTTGACGACATCGCCAATCCGAGCGCGAAGCCATTACCTCGGTGAACAATCCTGTCCATCGCCGAAAACTGCTTGTGATAAGGCGCAGGCGGCTGCGCTTCCACCCTGTCGCCATGCAGGAACTCGCGCATCTCCGTCAACTGCCATGTAGGGCAACTTTGGGACAGGAAATCACGCGCCGTGTCGTTCGTAAACTCATATTTGATGCGTGGCAACAAGCGGTTTCGCGTCCCTTCGTCGGCGTTTTTCAGGATGTTATAAGCGTTCAGCAGGATGCTGTGCCCCGTCGCATGGTCGCTCACAGTTTCGCGGGCTATTTCCCTGCCGCGCACCATATCCATCATCGCGCCATTGAATATCAACGGAAAATAGGCGGTTTCAATCCATTTTGACAGCATTGAAACAGGCTCCCCGTACTTACCAAACAGAATCATCATCCGCGCCATCTCATTAAGGAACGACGCACCGTAACCGCCCGTATATGGATGCCATTGATGTTGCACAAAAGAGCCGTCTTCATAGAAACCGTCATGTCGGTTAACCGTTTTCAATTCCGTCTTCAACCCCTCCACGCCCATCCGGATTTTGCTCTCATCATGCGCCAAAACGCCCCTTAAAGCCATCGAAAAGCATTGCCATACCTTGTTGGCGCCCGTGGAAGCGCCTTCGTAGTTAACGTCAGGAGTGTAATAATCAAGCGTTTGGATATATTTCGCCCTGTCTTCGGGCGTGAAATCGTCGTACATCGCCACAAGTATGTTTTCAACCGACAGCGGCATACCTACAACCCAGTCCCACCAGTTGCCGTAAGCGGGATATTTGGGGCTCCATTTGTGTGAATACATCCATCCCAGACCTTCCAAAACATCTTTTTTAACCTGCGGATCATGGTAATAAACCGAGCCTTTGGTGGCATAAACGACGGCTAGCGACGACAGGCGGCTCAACGGCGTTGTTACCGACAGCGGGCGGAAAGGGGAAATATGACCGTCCTGACATGCCACATCATTCCATAGATATTCGCGTTTTGACGCCCTGTTCATTTTGGTGTAAAAATCCGCAACCGCCTCATCTGTAGCCTGTTGGCGTTTTATAACGATCGGGTCTTTCAAGTCGGCGTCACCACCTGTTATTTGGGAAAAGTATTGCAGCCGCAAGCTGTCGAAATCAACCACCCCGTCATTGCGAGGAACGAAGCAATCCAGACCATCAACCACCCCGTCATTGCGAGGAACGAAGCAATCCAGACCATCATGTACCCCGTCATTGCGAGGAACGAAGCAATCCAGAAAAAATAAAACAAACAAAAGCCCCTTCATCTCCTACTTCTTAATCTCGACCTCAACAAACTGAGCCGTAACAGGCTGATTCAACTCCTCCGCCATCTCAAAAACATACTTCCCAAACGCCTCTTTATCAGTAAGTTTCGTCCCCTCGCTCCAAGCCGTACATACCATATACCTGTAATGGCGGTTGGCGTCGGGAGTAACACAAAACACATGATTACCCTCATAATCAGGAACATACCTGTACTGCGGCTTGTAGCAATCAGGCACAATAATAGCCCCGCCGATGAAATCAACGACAATATTTTCCCGTTTGTCAATTTTTTCGGGGTCGCGCACCTCTTCCGCCCCTGACGAAATGATTATTCCGCCTTTTTGGACAAAGTTATCCTCCTGTGGCTTCTTCCTCATCCCGCATCCCGCTAAGACATCAGCTTTACGGGGCTGAAAGACAGTGAAATACACATCCGAGATACAATAATTATGGTGCGCATAAGCTGTATAAAACTGCTCGTATTCATAATACCCGTTGCCCGAATCCCAGTTCATCGCCTTGATTTTCACCATGGAACGAATCGGGCCGTTCACAACCACGTCGTAAGCGTATCGCGTATCGGAGATCTGCCCCGCGTTCCAGAGCGATTCGGGCGCAAGTTGAGCCTTTACGGGCGTCTTTCGGGGCATCGAAACGGTCGAAGGCTTGTCGGGAAACTCAAAAAGGCATATAGCCGAAGCGCCGAAAGAAGGAGCAACCTCCTGAATATCAGAGCCATAATCATAGTTAATATTAGCAACTCCGTATCCATCAACGTTTTGCGTATAAAGTACAGGCGCTACAAGCATCGGTTTCCGCTTGCCGTAAGCGTCGCAACTGTTGGCAAACCAGATTTTCCACCCCACCTCTTCCGTCTCCCAAAACGGCATTATATGGCGGCAATAGCTGCCGATATTGGCATGGGTGTGATGTTTGTTCCATCCGCGGATATTCTCGCCGAGATAGATATAGATGGTTTTCGTTTCGCCCGCTTTCAGGTCGGTTTGAAAAAAAAGCTCGTCCCAGATGCCGTCTTTGTCAAGGTCGTCAAGTTGATGAAACAGCATCCGCCCGTTCTTTTCAGCTCTCAATTGATGCCCGCCCTGCACGTTAAGCACCGAATCCGACGGCTCGGGACGCGGTTCGCCGTCAGGATCAACAATCGTGATAACCATCTCGTGAAGGTCGGGCAGCGGGAAATTATCCCTCTTTATAATCACCGAAGCATCTGTTACAGAGCGGTTTAGCGGATTTGTAATCTTATAAACAATCCGCGCCTGAGGTGCAAAATCCCCCTGCGAATACCATTCATCCCCTCCCGCAGCAACGCCTGCCACTCCCGCAAACGAAGCTATCACACTGACAATAAGTAATTTACATTTCATAAATATTGATTTTTTTTGTTTCATGCCGCAAAGTTATGAAAAAGAATAATTCCAAATATTTTTTTCGCATAAAAAATCAAAAAAATTTACAAACCTGTTGTATATACAAAATTTATCACTAACTTTGTACCCGAAAAATTAATATTAACAGCTAAAATTTAAAATGTTATGAGTGAATTAAAAGGATCGAAAACAGAAGCGAATTTAAAGATTGCATTTGCCGGGGAAGCTCAGGCGCATACTAAATACCAGTATTACGCATCCAAGGCAAAAAAAGACGGGTATGAACAGATTGCAAGCATCTTCGAGGAGACAGCAAAAAACGAGAAGGAGCATGCCAAGTTATGGTTTAAATTATTGCACGACAACGATATACCGGCTACACCCGACAACCTGCTTGATGCTGCCAACGGCGAGCATTACGAGTGGACGGAGATGTATGCTGAGATGTCTAAAACCGCTAAAGAAGAGGGATTTACGCAAATTGCCTTCCTTTTTGACGGCGTCGCAAAGATTGAAAGCGAACATGAGGAGCGCTACCGCAAACTTCTTGCCAACGTAAAAGACGGGATAGTCTTTTCGCGCGACAACGACCAGATTTGGCAGTGTTCCAACTGCGGGCACATCCTTATCGGCAAAAAAGCGCCCGAAAAATGTCCCGTTTGCGCTCATCCTAAAGCATATTTCCAGATCAGAGCGGTCAATTATTGATGCGTTATCATCTCGCGGCAATTTTCACCGTTATTGTATGGGGTACAACAATGGTTTCGACGAAAGTCCTTCTAAATGAGGGACTTTCGCCCGTTGAAATCATGCTTATACGCTTCATTACGGCATATTTCGTAATGTGGATGTTATATCCCAAATGGCAACGGGAGTTTTCAATTTCCGAAGAGTTGGTTTTCTTAGGGCTGGGTATAACAAGCGGCTCGCTGTACTTCATTTTTGAGAACACAGCACTCATATATACCACAGCAACAAACGTTTCGCTGATTTGCGCACTTATCCCGCTGATGGCGGCTTTTCTTATCTATCTGATATACATGGATAAACCGCTAAGCAAATGGTTTTATATCGGTTCGGCGGTATCTGTTGCGGGGGCTGCTTTGGTGGTGCTGAACGGCAATTTTACGCTGCATATCAGCCCGTTAGGCGATGCGCTCGCCTTCCTCTCCATTTGCAGCTGGGCGTTATATTGCGTTTTAGTACGTTTACTTAAGGGCAGTTACAACACACTGTTTGTTACACGTAAGATATTCTTTTACAGCATCTTAACGCTCATGCCTTACATAATTTATGTCGAGCCGTATGAAGTCTCGATGGAAACATTGTGCAAGCCGGTGGTGTTCTTAAATCTTGCTTTTTTGGGAATTATCGCGTCGTCAATTTGCTATTTCCTGTGGACGCTTTCGCTGAGGCAACTCGGTGTTAACAAGACAAATAACTATGTCTATTTCACCCCGTTGATAACAATCCTCACGGCGCATATCGTCCTGCAGGAACAGGTAACTATATATGTAATATGCGGTACTGCGCTGATTTTGTGCGGGTTAGCTATAGCAAGAAAGGAAATTAAAAATACTGATTATGACACAAAGATATGATTTTTTAGTGATAGGATCGGGGATTGCGGGGATGAGTTTTGCGCTGAAAGTGGCTCACAAGGGCAAAGTGGCGCTAATCTGCAAAACCGAATTGGAAGAGGCGAACACGTTTTTTGCGCAGGGAGGTGTGGCGTCGGTTACAAACCTCATTGTTGATAACTTCGAGAAACATATTGAAGATACGATGATTGCGGGCGACAACCTGAGCGACCGCGCCGCTGTGGAGAAGGTTGTACGCAATGCGCCGGCGCAAATCAAGGAATTGATCAACTGGGGAGTGGATTTTGATAAGGACGAGAAAGGCAATTTCGACCTCCACCGCGAGGGCGGACATTCCGAATTTCGCATCCTGCACCACAAAGACAATACCGGCGCGGAGATACAGGACAGCCTTATCGAAGGCGTTAAGCGGCACCCAAACATCACCGTCTTTGAAAACCATTTTGCAATAGAAATTCTCACACAACATCACCTTGGCGTTACCGTTACACGCCAAACACCTGATATAGAGTGCTTTGGCGCTTATATCATGGATATGAAAACGGGGAAGATTGACACTTTCCTGTCAAAAATTACGCTGATGGCGACTGGCGGCATAGGCGCTGTGTATCAGACAACTACGAACCCTCTTGTGGCTACCGGCGACGGCATTGCGATGGTTTACCGCGCCAAAGGGACTGTCAAGGATATGGAATTTGTCCAGTTTCACCCTACTGCGCTGTTTCATCCGGGCGACCGCCCGTCGTTCCTCATCACGGAGGCGATGCGCGGCTATGGCGGCGTGCTGCGGACAATGGACGGTCAGGAATTTATGCAGAAATACGACCCGCGCCTGTCGCTTGCGCCGCGCGACATCGTCGCCCGCGCCATTGACAACGAGATGAAAAACCGCGGCGAAGACCATGTCTATCTTGATGTTACGCATAAAGACGCCGCCCTGACGCGCGAACATTTCCCCACAATTTATGAAAAATGCCTCAGCCTTGGCATTGATATTACGAAAGACTATATCCCCGTCGCTCCCGCCGCGCACTATCTCTGTGGCGGTATCAAGGTTGACCTCGACGCCCGCTCGTCCATTCATCGTCTTTATGCCGTAGGAGAATGTTCTTGTACAGGACTGCACGGTGGTAACCGCTTGGCTTCCAACTCGTTAATAGAAGCAGTTGTTTATGCCGATGCAGCCGCCCAACATTCGGTAAAGCTTTTGGAAAGCATTGATTATCAGGAAGATATACCGGCATGGAATGATGAAGGTACGAGCCTGCCGGAAGAATTAGTTCTTATCACCCAGAGTGTCAAGGAAGTAGGCCAAATCATGTCCACTTATGTTGGCATTGTACGTAGTGATTTGCGCCTCAAACGCGCATGGGATCGCCTTGACATCCTGTATGAAGAGACCGAAAGTCTCTTTAAACGGTCGGTTGCGTCGCGCGATATTTGCGAACTCCGCAATATGATAAATGTTGGCTATCTCATTATGCGTCAGGCTATTGAACGAAAAGAAAGTCGCGGACTTCATTACACACTCGATTACATTAAATAAACTTAAATACCCACCCAAAGAGTTAATAATACTTAATTGTTTTGTTACGTTAAAAAATCTTTCTATATTTGCGGCGGATTATCGTAGGAATTAGGAATTAATTAAAGCTTTTTGGGCATTTATGAATAGAACGTTTAAAGCATTAATACTTATTGTATTAACTTTGTGGACGGGCAATTTGGCGGCGCAGACTGAGTGCGACAAGGTGCAACTCAGTTTGAGGACCCTTAATGCTACGTGCGCTTCTAATGGCAGTTTCAAAGTAACTGTTTCAGGCGAAAGCGTGAATAATAATAAGATTGACCTTAGTTCGTTGCAGTTTAAGGTTGACGGAACTGTTAACTGGGGATGGACGCATTATGCCAACGACTCCATAGTTGGCTTGCCTGCAGGAACTTACACCATCAGCATGAGGGCTTTCTGCTATGACAACAACGACTGGTTCGTAGCTTC
>JAISTJ010000171.1 GCA_031272655.1 Tannerella sp. | reverse complement strand
AACGCTCCGAGCCGTTGGGCTATTGTGCGGCGTATCATGTATTTAGCAGGGATTGACTATTCATTTGAGCAGTTCCTTCAGGACGACGTCGTGCCGGCATATCCGACATCTACCCGCAGCTCGTCGGTTGATAAGCCGTTTGTGCCGTTAGCTCCGCCCGTCCTGAAAGCCATCAAGGATACCCGCAAAAGGAAGTAGTGCGGTTAAAATTCCGAAGTGAAATGGAATTTGATGGATGGGAAATCCTGTTGAGCCATAGCCAAGACGTAGGACGAATCGGCAAGATAGACATCCCTGCCTTCGCGGTCGAGAGCCATATATTGCGCTTTGCGCCGTTTAAAGTTATCTAAGGCGTCGCTGTCATCCGATTCAAGCCAACAAGCCTTGTACAGGCTGACAGGCTCCCAACGGCACTGTGCGCCGTATTCGCTCTGCAACCGGTATTGAATGACCTCGAACTGCAGTTGCCCGACGGTGCCAATGATTTTCCTGTTATTAAACTGATTAACAAACAGTTGCGCAACGCCTTCATCCATCAGTTGCTCTATACCTTTTGCGAGCTGTTTGGCTTTCATCGGGTCGGCGTTGTCAATGTACTTGAACATCTCCGGCGAGAAACTCGGCAGTCCCTTGAAATGAAGCTCTTCGCCTTCAGTCAGGCTGTCGCCGATCTTGAACGTACCCGTATCGGGCAGACCGACTATATCGCCTGCAAACGCCTCATCTACAATCTCTTTCTTCTGCGCCATAAATGCAGTAGGGCTGCTGAAGCGGAAAAATTTGCCGAAGCGGATATGTTTGTAGTTGGCATTCCGTTCAAAACGACCGGAGCATACTTTCACGAACGCGATACAGCTGCGGTGATTAGGATCCATGTTAGCGTGAATTTTAAAGACAAAGCCCGTAAAATGTTCTTCTTCGGGGTTCACAGTGCGTTCCTGTGCTTGTACAGGGCGCGGGAAAGGGGCTATCCGGACAAAACAGTCGAGCAGCTCACGGACGCCGAAGTTATTTAACGCCGAACCGAAGAAGACAGGGGCAAGGTCTCCGTCAAGATAGGGGTTTGATGTTTGGGGTTTGATGTTTGGGGTTTGATGTTTGAAGTTTGAGATTTCATCTTCCCCATAAACCCCTTCGATCAACTCAATATCAGCCCGAAGCTTCCCGGCTTGCCTGTCATCAATATATTTCTCTAACTCCGGACTGTTAATATCCTCAATTTCAATACTTTCGGTAACAGTCTGTTTGCTTGGGGTATAGAGATTGAGTTTCTGTTCGTAGAGGTTATAGACGCCTTTGAAACTCTGTCCTATGCCGATAGGCCAGCTCAGGGGGCGCACATTGATATGCAGCTCAGCTTCAATCTCGTCAAGCAGGTCAAACGGGTCTTTGCCCTCGCGGTCCATCTTATTTACAAAAACGATGACAGGTGTACGTCGCATACGGCACACTTCCATCAGTTTGCGCGTCTGCGCCTCAACGCCTTTCGCCGCATCAATTACGATGATGACGCTGTCAACGGCTGTCAGTGTGCGGTAAGTATCTTCGGCAAAGTCCTGATGACCTGGTGTATCGAGGATATTTATCTTGTAGTCGCCGTAGTCAAAAGCCATGACGGAAGTAGCGACCGAGATGCCGCGTTGTTTTTCTATCTCCATCCAGTCGGATGTTGCTGTACGTCGTATCTTGTTCGATTTGACCGCACCTGCAATATGTATAGCCCCGCCGAAAAGCAGGAGTTTTTCGGTAAGCGTAGTCTTGCCGGCGTCAGGATGGCTTATTATAGCAAAAGTACGCCGACGATGTATTTCTTCTGAAAGAGTCATATTTTTATTTTCAAATATTGCCTGATAAAACGTTCGAGGCTCTCTTCCCATTGGGGCGGGACGATGCCGTAAACTGTGTTGATTTTGGATTTGTCGAGGACGCTGTAGGCGGGCCTTGAAGCGCGGGTGGGGTATTCTGCTGTGGTTAAGGGATTTACCTTGCATTTCAAACCTGCCAAAGCAAAAATTCTCACTGCAAAATCGTACCAAGAGCACTCTCCGGCGTCGGTATAATGATAAATACCGGGCACGAACTTCCCCGAAAACAATATCTTAACGACTGCCGAAGCGAGGTCGGCAGCATACGTAGGCGTGCCGCGCTGGTCTGTTACAACGCCGACCACTCCCCGCTCTGCGCCAAGCCGGAGCATCGTTTTGACAAAATTATTGCCGGTTTCGGAATAAAGCCATGCCGTCCGGATAATGATATGATCGTTGCAGACCGCAGCCAGCGCCTGCTCGCCTGCAAGCTTGGTCGCACCATAGACCGACGTGGGATTAACGGCGTCGTCTTCGCGGTAGGGTCGGGCGCTGAGGCCGTCAAACACATAATCGGTCGAGATATGTATCACTTTAGCGCCGATGCTTGCCGCAACCGCGCCGAGATTTTGCACGGCGTCGCGATTGATGCGCATGCACTCGTCGGGACAGTCTTCCGCCTTATCCACAGCCGTATATGCCGCGCAATTCACTACCGTATCCACCCTGTTTGAGCGCATAAATGATTCAACGGCATCCCTGTCGCAAATATTCAATGTATCAACGTCGGTGAAAAACATTTCGGCAGGGGCTTCAATCTTACGTAATGCTGCACCAAGTTGGCCGTTTGCACCTGTTACAAGTATTTTCATATTACAAAAAGTATTCTTACAAACTGCAAAAGTACAAAAAAATAATTATCTTTGCGCCAAAATTTGATTCGATGATGGTTGCAAGGCAAAAGAAAGAGGAAAATATCGTTGAGTATGTATTATATATGTGGCAGATAGAAGATTTGCTTAGGGCCTGCGGGGCTGACATGGATATTGTCAAAAAGCGAATCGTTACGCAATACTCTCAACCTGAGGATGTTATGGAAGAAATCCATCAGTGGTATGCGTCGTTATGCAAGATGATGCGTGACGAAGGCGTTACTGAAAAAGGCCATATCAAGATAATTAGTGATGTTGTGGCCGAGCTTCAGGAGTTGCACGGCAAACTCCTGAAAACGCCTAATGAACAAGTTTACGAGGGGCTGTATTATCAGGCGTTGCCGGACATAGTGCAACTGCGTGCAAAGTCGGGTGGGGAGGCGATGTCGGAGATAGAAACCTGTCTGACAGGCGTTTATGGATTCCTGCTGCTTATGATGCAGGGCAAAGAGATAACCCCCGAAACATCGGACGCTATTCACCGGATTACTACTATGCTGTCTTTTTTAGCAAGTAAATATCACGCAAATATCAATGTATCAGATAATTAACACGGGAAAATTTTATGCCGACGGAGGGGCGATGTTCGGGGCTGTGCCTAAGGTCTCGTGGAGTCGTTGCTATCCTGTTAATGAGCGCAACCTGTGTGTTTTAGCTATGAATACGGCTGTTGTGAAGACTGCCTGCGGAAGGGTTATCGTCATTGATCCGGGCGTCGGCGGCGACTGCCTCAAAGATGCGCCGGCTGTCTATTATCAGTTTCACGAGCTTGCCGATATATGCGAAAAACTGAGGACTGAAGCGGGCATTGAGCCTGCCGAAGTAACCGATGTGGTGTTTACCCACCTGCATTTTGACCATTGCGGAGGGGCTGTTGCAGCCGGCAAACCTGTTTTCCCGAATGCAACTCACTGGGTTAGCCGGCGTCAGAATGATACAGAAAAACAGCCGCATCCGCTCGAAAAAGATTCATTCCTGCCCGCAAATACGGTTGTTCTCGAAAATGCTTGTTTGTTGAAATTGATTGATAATGAAGTAATTATATCCGAAAACTTCAGCCTTAAGATATACGACGGCCATACTCCCGGACAGATAGCGGCGTTTATTCGTTCCGGCGACGGCACGCCGCTTATTTTCCCCGGCGACATTATACCTCTTGCCTCACAGGTTGTTCCGGAGCGCATTTCGGCTTACGACCTCAACCCGTCGCTCTCATGGTACTCCAAGATTGAAATTCTTGAAAAAGCCGTTGCTGAAGGTGCTGTGATGGCCTTTTTTCACGATGTTTTCACCCCGTTAGCTACGGTTAAACGCATAGGAAGGTCATATAAAACGGAAACGACGCCGAGTTTTCAACAATTTCGCCGAGTTTTCAACAGGTAAGATGCGGTTTCGCGAAAAGTTCGTATCTTTGCACCCAAAAACAAAAATAAACAAAATATAAGAGAATGGGTAAAATTATCGCTTTAGCAAATCAGAAGGGAGGGGTCGGTAAGACGACTACCGCTATCAACCTGGCAGCTTCGCTGGCAGCCCTCGAAAAGAAAGTGCTTGTGGTGGACGCTGATCCGCAGGCAAACTCGTCATCGGGTTTCGGCATTGACGTCAAAACGCTGCAATACTCTATCTATGACTGCCTTATAAACGGCCTGAACCCGTCGGAAGCAATCATCAAATCGGAGATGGATAACTTGGACATCTTCCCGTCGCATATAGACCTTGTAGGCGCTGAAATAGAGATGCTTAACCTCGAAAAACGGGAGTACGTGCTTCGTAACATGCTTGCTCCGCTCAAGGAACAGTACGACTATATCCTGATTGACTGCTCGCCGTCGCTTGGCCTTATCACCGTCAATGCGCTGACGGCGTCCGATTCGACGATTATCCCTTTCCAGTGCGAATATTTTGCGCTCGAAGGTATCAGTAAACTGCTGAATACCATTAAGATAATCAAGTCAAAACTCAATCCGCAACTGGAGATTGAGGGTTTCTTAATAACAATGTACGACGCGCGCCTGCGTGTTGCAAACCAGTATTACGAAGAGATAAAGCGGCTGTTTCAGGATTTGGTCTTCACGACAGTCATCCAGCGCAACGTCAAACTGATTGAGGCCGCCGGCACCGGCAAGCCCGCTATCCTCTACGAAGTAGATTCCAAAGGCGCTATCAACCACCTGCAACTCGCCAAAGAGTTGATGGAGAAAGAAGCAAGAACGAAACCTCAAACCTCAAACAAATAAAAACAAAACAAAAAACGAAAGTATGGCAAAAATAAAGAAACCGATAGGGAGAAGCATTGATAATCTGGGACTTGGGCAAGGCCTTGAGGCGCTCTTGACGCCGGACGGACTGAACACAGGCGGCTCGTCGTCGCTCAACGAGATAGACCTCGACGTGATTGAGCCTAATCCCAATCAGCCCCGCACGGTTTTTGACGAGGAGTCGCTTGAGGAACTTGCCGCGTCAATACGCAGTTACGGCATCATCCAACCGATCACCGTAAAAGAGGCAGAGGATGGCAAATACTTTATCATTGCAGGCGAGCGGCGTTACCGTGCTGCGAAGATTGCAGGTCTGGAGCGCATTCCAGCTTATGTGCGCACCTCCAAAGACGAGAATGTGATGGAGATGGCGCTGATAGAAAACATTCAACGTGAGGATCTTAGCGCTATCGAAACAGCCCTCGCTTACCAGAAACTTCTCGACGAATCGGGCGAGACACAGGAACAACTCGCGACGCGGGTAGGCAAGAAGCGCGTTACGATAACCAACTATCTGCGCCTGCTGAAGCTTCCCGCCGAGATTCAGGTGTGCCTCAAAAACAAAAACATAGATATGGGACACGCCCGCGCGTTGCTTTCAATAGAAGATCCGGAGATACAACTCGCTCTAAATGAGCGTATTCTAAAAGAAGGGCTTTCGGTGCGTATGGTTGAAGATATTGCCCGCGGCATAAACGAAACAGGCCTTTACGAAGCGGCCAAACCGCCGGTCGAAGCAGCGAAGAAAAAGAAACTGACCGCTGAATATAAAATCCTCAAAGAACATCTGTCGCAGTTTTTTGGAACAAAAGTGCAATTGAGTTACAGCGAAGGAGGGAAAGGTAAAATCACAATCCCCTTTGAATCAGACGATAAACTTGAACAAATAATAGGTTTACTTGACCGTATGAAATAAGGATGTCTAATCGGTGTCATATCATAAGAGTCTCTGTTAAAGTCCTGATAATCAGTTTGTTGTTGTTAGGATTTGCAGGTTCGCTACATGCACAGGACACTCAGGTTGATGATAGTTTGAAAACTGCGGTTGATAGTTTGAAGTTTGAAGATTCAAGTTTGCAGGACTCCGTAAAGCCCCATTTCAAACCCAACCCCAAGACCGCATACCTGATAGCGGCCGTTTTCCCCGGCGTAGGGCAGGTCTATAACCGCCAGTACTGGAAACTGCCGATCGTTTATGGCGGCTTCTGCGGTTTTCTCTACGCTATAACGTGGAACAACAAGAACTACAGCGACTACCGCAGGGCTTATTTTGATATAGTCATTGATAATCAGAACGATCCAACCGGCGAACATCCCGAAGACTGGAGCCAGAGTTGGCAGGATTTTGTACCCGCCAACGTCAATCCGGCGAACTATTTCCGTAACTCAATGTTTCAAAACAATCTCAAGTCCGGCAAGGATTTCTACCGCCGCAACCGCGATTTGAGCATTATCCTCAGCATCGCGTTTTACCTGATTTGCGTTGCCGACGCCTATGTTGACGCCCAGATGTTCGATTTCGACGTCTCGCCCGACATCTCTTTCCGCTTCACGCCGGAGATTCGACCTGATCCTCTCGGACATTCGCGATATTACGCTGTGAATATAGGTATTACTTTTTAAATAATTGATAGTATGAAAGTTATAAAATATATTTTTTTAATGCTATTTATCCCGCTGACATTTGCCGTGGCGCAGGAAGAGTGGGAAGAAGAAACCGATACAATCTCAACAAATGCAGATTTGTTGATAGATTCATTGACCGGTTTTTTGCCGGACGCTTTCGACATCAATACGCAAAACCTGCTTGAAAACTGGCATGTCAAACATTTCACCAAACCCGAAGATTTTTGCCTCGACGAGGACGAAAACCCTTACTGCTCGGATTCCGTTTATAAAGAACGTCTTGCGCGGCTCCCGTTCGTGGTGCCCGTAACATATAACTCCTCAGTGCGTAATTGTATTGATAGATACGCAGTTAAGTTGCGAAAGAAGGTGCGTTTCATCATGGGAATGGCTGATTATTACTTTCCTATGATAGAGGAAAAATTGGACGCCAACGATTTGCCTCTGGAACTCAAATACTTAGCCGTCGTCGAGAGCGCCCTTGACCCCATTGCGCAATCGCGGGTCGGAGCGGCCGGATTGTGGCAGTTCATGCTTTCGACGGGGAAAATCTATGGCCTCGAAATCAACAGCCTGATAGACGAACGCTTCGATCCCGAAAAAGCTACCGACGCCGCCTGCCGCTACTTTCGCGAGATGTACGACCTCTACGGCGACTGGCTGCTCGTAATCGCTGCCTACAACTGCGGTCCGGGCAACGTCAACAAAGCTATCCGCAGGTCGGGTGGCAGCACCGATTTTTGGAGGCTGTTCCAGTACTTGCCGCGCGAAACACGCTCGTATGTACCGCTTTACATCGCTATGGCATACATTATGACTTATCACTGCGACCATAACCTCTGCCCCGTCAGGGCTGACTTTTCGGTGGCGACAGATACGCTCATCGTCAGCCGCAACCTCCATTTCGACCAGATTGCCGACATCCTTCAGATTGACAAGGAAGCCGTGCGTTTCTATAACCCCCAGTATAAGAGGGAGATAATACCGGGAGGCGTTACTCCATCCGTCCTGCGACTGCCTTTGGACAAGACTTTCAGCTTTATGGACAACGAAGATAGCGTTTACACCCATCGTTATGATGAACTTTTGGCGTTGTGCCCGCCCGTTGATATTTCCCATCCCGAAAGCCGCATGCAGAAGATAACGCACACATCAAAAGCAGGCGAAACGGTCTATACTATCGCCAACCTCTACGGTGTCAAGGCGTCCGACCTCCGCCGCTGGAACGGTTTGAGCGGCAGGCGGGTGCCGATAGGCCGCAAACTGAAAGTTTATGTGGACAACGGCGGAATAGCCTTCGCCGAAGCGCCGGTTACAACATCCAAAGCAGCAACAACAGCTACAGCCACCTCAAACAATGCAACCAAAAAAACTCAAGAAACCCAAAAAACAACTACGGCGGCGGTGTTGTCTGCAGGCGGAAGCGGAACATACATCGTTAAGTCCGGCGATTCCCTATATTTGATAGCCAAGCGTTACCCGGGCATCTCAGCCAAACAAATCCAAGAAGCAAACGGCCTAACCACCACCAAACTCCAAATAGGCCAAGTCCTCATC
Organism: Tannerella sp.; assembly: GCA_031272655.1. Classification (GTDB taxonomy): domain Bacteria; phylum Bacteroidota; class Bacteroidia; order Bacteroidales; family Tannerellaceae; genus Tannerella. Next base: position 8 of record JAISTJ010000171.1, on the reverse strand, counting down.
ATCCCGAC
>JAISTJ010000156.1 GCA_031272655.1 Tannerella sp. | reverse complement strand
TCGCTCGGCTCTACCAACGCATATTCCAACTGCGGGTTAGTGTTCACAATCGCTATCCGCCCGTACCAGTCGTTCGGCGGCGTCTCTTCCTGATACGCCCCGACCATCACCTGACTCATCTGCGACCCACCGCCAATAGCCACCGACGGTAGCAGACGGTCGGTATAATACCCTTCGTCAAGCACTAACGTAGGGTCGGTATTGGTATTCAACTTCGTCGCCCCCGATATAGCCCCAATCGGCACACCCACTATCCTGTACGACTTAGCCGGCGTCAAGTCGCTAAACTTCAACGACCCCGCCGCATTAGGATAGTACCAGTCCGTCGTATTCCCCTCTATCGCAGTAGGATTTATCGGACTGCCGTTATATGTCGTTGTATAATTTGAAAATTTAAGCACCGAACTACCCCTTATCTCGCAAATTCCATACGCAAAGCCGGCTTTTGTTGTTATAGACATCGCATTCTCACCGTTATAAGTCATTAACGAGTCAAATGATATGCCCGAACCCGAAGCAAAAGTGATATGCGCCAATGCGTTGCCACTTTGAGCCGTACCGTTAACAGCAGCAAATCCGAATACTGAAATGCCCTGTCCATTTGGTATCGAATAACTTCCACTTGCTTTGCTGTATTTGGTGGACGTTGATTTTTTTATTGAAATATAGTATTGTGACCCATTATATGTTGTAACAAAAGTTTGTCCGTCTTTGTCAACAAAAAAAGTGCTGTAATCACTGCTACCATTATCTAATGCAGCCTTTTTTAAAATATCAACAAAAAACGTGTTTTCACCGTCTATTCCGTAAGGATATGTATAATTGCCAACTGTTTTCTTATTGCCCAATCCTGCTATCGTCCCCTTAGTCTGATAACGATTAGTACTCGTATAATCACTTGAAGCATTAATTCCTTTTCCTATAATAACAGCCATCACATCAAGCGTTGTGCCTGATATAGAATGATATAAACTCCATTCATAAATTTTTCCCGGAACTGTCGCAACATCTTGATAAACAGAACTTTTAACCTGCCCGGATAATTCGATGGCACGAGCGAGTGTAACGCCGTCGGCAGGTTGGTTGCCGGATGTAATTGTTGCATATTGTAAAGCGATATATTTTCCGCCCCAACTTTCTACTCCGTTATATGCAGTAGTATTCCAATATGACCAAGTATAGGCAGAGGCTGCATAAGCGGCCGCATCATAATTGCTACTTGTTATTTTCCATGGCCATGAAGACGAACTTGGGTCTCCTGTTTCGGCAAAGTCGCCGTTCATCAATTTTTCAGGCAGTGTGCGATCAACGATTTTCACTAATGCAGGCAATGAAGCGTTATATCCGGTATCGGTTGCTGTAACGTTACCCAGTTCGCACCAGTAGTAATAATTGCCTTTTATTGAAGGAGTTGTATTTGTAAGCGTAGCTTCTGTCTCATCTGCTACGGCTACGGCATTGTAATTAGTCTTAATATCAAGAATATTAGCATTAGAAAGCGGATTGGCGTAAGAATTAACAACCGCCTGCGGCACGGTGTCTTGCGTCCTCCACCACTGATACGTTACATATCCCCCATCAGGACTGGAAGCCTGAATATAAAGCCTCAAAGAAGCGCTTTTAGCAAAAGTACCCCCGACAGCCTGCTTGGAGATATATGCACCGCCGATTTGCCCGTAAGCCGCCGAGACCGTTCCAAACAATAAACCAGCAACCGCCACCGCAACCTTAACAAGGCTCCAAACCTTGTTAAGGTTCAACCAGTCAATAAAACCATTTATACCGCTTTTTTCTGGATTGCTTCGTACCTCGCAATGACGTGGTACACGTCGTGCCTTCTTGTCTTCGTGTCGTCGTGTTAAACTGACTTCCTGCCTTCGTGTACCAATCTGTAAATTCTGAAAATTTTGTAATTCTGTCGAATAATTCTGTAACCACCTGTTATTCAACCCATTTCGGGGGGGGGGTAAATGCCTGATATTCAATATGTTCCGAATGGAAATTCACATCCCGACCGGCAGCCGCCGAAAGCGCCTGTCCCTGTGTCATCGGCAGACATACACCTGTCTTGCCATATACACCCACTATAGTACAAATCTTTTTCATAACTTTATATTATTAATTTAATTATTGTATAAACCTTTTTAGTTTTTTAGTTTATAAGTTTATTAGTTTCCCGTCATTGCGAACGAATGTGAAGCAATCCAGTCAATAAAACCATTTATACCGCTTTTTTCTGGATTGCTTCGTACCTCGCAATGACGTGGTACTTGAACTCTGGATTGCTTCGTACCTCGCAATGACGGGACTTCGTCCCGTTCAACCCAAGCAATCCGCGTTCCATCCACGTCGTGCCGTACTGACTTCTTGCCTTCGTGTTGAAACCTTCGTGTTCAAATGCGAAATCCCGACAAAAAAATTCAAAGAACGACGCCGCAAAGATAAATCAACTTTCCAAACCCACCAAAACTGCGAAAAATGTAACATTCACACCAAAGTTACATTTTTTGAAACAAACTCCCCCATCTTTCAAATCAAAAGTTGCAAAAAATGACACATTATTTCCACCCCCAACTCAAACATAACAAATTTTGTCCCAATCCCCACCACAAACATAACATTTTTTGACACAAATTTTAACAATCGCCACGACTTGCATAAACAATATTTAACTATTGTTATACATATTTAATATTTCAATACGACGGCACGAAGATAAAATTTTACAATGATTTTTGAAAAATTTCTGCATGTTATGAAAAAAAATTACTAACTTTGCAGCCGGAAATTTAAATTTTTAAATAATAAAGACGATGATAATAGAGAAAATTGTATCGAGAGAGATACTTGATTCACGTGGAAATCCCACGGTTGAGGTTGATGTAACATTAGAATCGGGCGTTGTTGGTCGCGCCTCAGTGCCTTCGGGCGCTTCTACGGGCGAGAACGAGGCTCTTGAACTTCGCGATGGAGACAAAAAACGTTATCTTGGCAAAGGCGTTCAGAACGCTGTTGCCAATGTAAATAACATCATTGCGCCTGCTTTGCTTGGCATGTCTGCTTTGCAACAACGGGCTATTGACAAGAAGATGCTTGCGCTTGACGGCACTCCCACAAAGTCTAAACTTGGCGCTAATGCCATATTGGGAGTCTCTTTGGCAGTAGCCAAAGCTGCTGCAAACTATCTTGACATCCCGCTATACCGTTATATTGGCGGCACAAACACATACACGCTTCCCGTCCCGATGATGAACATCATCAATGGCGGTTCTCATAGCGATGCACCCATTGCTTTTCAGGAGTTTATGATTCGTCCGGTAGGCGCCCCTTCATTCAAGGAAGGTCTTCGTTGTGGCGCCGAAGTGTTCCATGCACTGAAAAAAGTGCTGCATGGTAAGGGTTTAAGTACGGCAGTAGGCGATGAAGGCGGCTTTGCACCCAACTTGTCCGGCGGTACCGAAGAAGCCCTCGAATCAATACTTACCGCTATCAAAAACGCAGGCTATGAACCCGGCAAGGACGTTACAATTGGTCTTGACTGCGCCTCGTCGGAGTTTTATGACAATGGCGTTTATGACTACACGAAGTTTGAAGGCGATAAAGGCAAAAAACGCACATCGGCAGAACAGGCTGATTATTTAGCGGAACTGATAGCAAAATACCCGATTGATTCTATTGAAGACGGTATGAGCGAGAATGATTGGGACGGATGGAAACTGCTGACGGACAAAATTGGCGGCAAGTGCCAACTCGTTGGCGACGACTTGTTTGTAACCAACGTACAGTTCCTCAAGAAAGGCATAGAGCTTGGATGCGCCAATTCAATCCTCATCAAGGTGAACCAGATCGGTTCGTTGAGTGAGACTCTTGACGCTATAGAAATGGCTCACCGTCACGGATATACAAGCGTAACAAGCCACCGTTCGGGTGAAACTGAAGACGCTACGATAGCCGACATAGCAGTTGCCACTAACAGCGGTCAGATAAAGACCGGTTCGTTAAGCCGCAGCGACCGCATGGCTAAATACAACCAACTTCTCCGTATAGAAGAGGAACTTGGCGACCTTGCGGTTTACGGATATAAAAGAGTTAAATAAAAGTTTTTCATAAAATATAATTTTTTCATAATTAAAGAAATACACAAATAAGGAAACAGCGTCTTTGCGAAAAGGCGCTGTTTTTTTTGCCCCGAAAAAAATTTTTTTTCAAAAAAATTTGTTTTTATCTAAATTGTTTATATATTTGCGGCGATGTACCGTTAATACAGAAGCTATGGAAAAGGAATCAGCGCCGATGCGGATATTCCGCTTTTATTACGAAGGCTTCCGGGCGATGACGCTCGGCAGGACACTTTGGGTGTTGATTTTGGTCAAGTTATTCATCATGTTTGTCGTTTTAAAAATCTTCTTTTTCCCCCGCTATCTGAACCGTTTTGATTCGGAAAGCGCAAAGGAAGAGTATGTTTCCGGAGAGTTAATCAACAGAGCGTTAAACCCTTAAATATTATTTAGTTATGGTAGAAAATCTTGATTCTTCTTTAGTAGATTGGTCGCGTGCGCAATTTGCTATGACAGCCATTTATCACTGGCTGTTTGTTCCCCTCACCCTCGGGTTGGGGTTGATCATGTCTGTAATGGAGACCCTCTATTACAAGACAGGAAAAGTGTTTTGGAAAGAGACGGCGAAATTTTGGATGAAACTTTTCGGAATAAATTTCGCAGTCGGTGTGGCAACCGGTTTGATACTTGAATTTGAGTTCGGTACGAACTGGTCTAACTACAGCTGGTTTGTCGGCGACATCTTCGGCGCTCCGCTTGCAATAGAGGGCGTTGTAGCGTTTTTCATGGAAGCGACGTTCATTGCCATCATGTTCTTCGGATGGAACAAGGTCGGCAAGGGGATGCACTTGGCTTCGACATGGCTGACGTGGGGAGGCGCCTCAATATCAGCTATTTGGATACTTGTAGCCAACGCATGGATGCAGTATCCCGCCGGTATGTCATTCAATCCGGACACAGTCCGCAACGAGATGGTGGACTTCGTCGCCGTTGCTCTATCTCCGTTTGCCGTGAACAAGTTCTTCCATACGATGCTGTCGGGCATCATGCTTGGAGGCGCTTTTGTTACGGGCATAAGCGGATGGTATCTTCTCAAGAAAAGACACGACAAGTTCGCACTGTCGAGTTTGAAAGTGGGCGCCGTTACAGGACTTGTAGCCGCATTGCTGCTGCTTGTTACGGGCGACACTTCTTCTAAAAACGTCGCCAAGTACCAGCCTATGAAGCTTGCCGCTATGGAAGGGCTGTATAACGGAGGTAACGGCGTGGAACTCATCGGTTTCGGCGTCCTGAAGTGCGGTCTGAAAAATGACGGCACCAACAGCGATGCGTTTTATTTCAAGATTGCTTTCCCGAAAATGCTTTCATGGTTAGCAACTTACGACACAAACGCCTACGTGCCGGGTATTAACGACATTATCAAGGGCGGCTATCAGACGGATAAAGGCCTTGCGCCGTCGGCATCCGAGAAGATAGCGCGCGGTAAGCAGGCAATCAAAGCGCTGTCCGACTACCGAACCGCTTCCAAAAACGGCGACCCGGAAGCCAAAGCATCTGCAAAAGCCGCTATGGATAGGGATTTCGAGTACTTCGGATACGGCTATTTGGACAGCCCTAAGGACATCGTTCCGCCTGTTCATTTGACGTTCTACTCGTTCCACATCATGGTCATTTTGGGAGGTTATTTCATTCTCCTGTTCGCCATCGTCTGGTGGTTTTCGTGGAAGAAGAAGATTGCCTCAAGCCGCTGGCTGCAATGGACTGCATTGTGGTCTATACCGCTTGCTTACATCGCAGGTCAGGCGGGATGGATCGTGGCAGAGGTCGGCCGCCAACCCTGGGCTATTCAGGATATACTGCCCGTTACGGCTGCAATATCCAAACTGTCAGCCTCTTCTGTTGCTATTACGTTTTTCCTGTTCCTGATACTTTTCGCCATACTTCTTGTTGCGGAAATCAGGATCATGGTTAAGGCGATTAAGAAAGGCCCTGCAATATCGGTAGATGAATAAATTAATCACTAAACACTATTTTTATTATGGATAATTATGTTTTTTTACAGCAATACTGGTGGTTTTTGGTATCACTGCTCGGCGGTCTTCTTGTGATGCTGCTTTTTGTACAGGGCGGTCAGTCGCTACTGTTTAACCTTGGGAAAACGGAAGCCGAACAGAAGGTGCTTCTCAACTCTACCGGTCGCAAGTGGGAGTTCACGTTTACTACGCTTGTAACTTTCGGCGGGGCGTTTTTCGCTTCTTTTCCGTTGTTTTACTCCACAAGTTTCGGCGGAGCTTACTGGGTTTGGCTTTTGATTCTGTTTTGCTTTGTTATTCAGGCTGTTTCGTATGAATTTAACTCAAAGAAAGGCAATCTACTTGGGAAGAAAACGTACAAGATTTTCCTGATAATAAACGGCACGTTAGGCCCTATTTTGCTTGGCACGGCGGTCGCAACATTTTTCAATGGCGCTAATTTCTACGTCGTTAAGGAGAATTTGACGCATACAATCAATCCCGTAATCTCTTCATGGGCTACTGCATGGCATGGTTTAGAAGCGGCTTTTGTGGTATGGAACGTGATACTCGGCGTGGCGGTGTTCTTCCTCGCACGTGTTTTGGCGCTACTTTATTTCATCAATAACATTGCAGATGAGGCGATTACCAAACGGGCGCACAAACTGCTGTTGCGGGAAACGGTGCTGTTCCTTGTCTTCTTCCTCATATTCCTTGTACGGTTGCTGTTGCAGGACGGTTTTGCCGTCAATCCTACTACAAAGCAGGTTTTTATGGAGTCGTTCAAGTATTTCAACAACCTGATAGCGATGCCGGCTGTGCTTGCCATACTGCTTTTAGGCGTTGTGGCGGTTCTGTTCGGTATCGGGAAAACTATCCTGAAACCCGCATGGAAGAAAGGGATTTGGTTTGCCGGCGCAGGTACGGTGCTGACTGTTTTGGCGCTGCTGCTTGATGCAGGGCTGAACAACACCGCCTACTACCCGTCGCTCGCCGACCTGCAAAGCTCGCTGACGATAGCTAACAGCTGCTCAAGTCCGTTCACTCTCAAGGTAATGACGTATGTGTCATTCCTGATACCGTTCGTACTTGTCTATATCTTCTTTGCATGGCGCTCGCTTGATATCCACAAGATAACCAAGCACGAAGTCGAAGTTGATACGGAAGCTTATTAAAATAGACGCCATATTTGCAGCATTCATGCTGCAGGTATGGCGTTTATAACATTTTCGACATCCTCTTTGCGCGTCGCCCAGCTTGTGCAGAAGCGGACGGCAAAGGTGTTTTCGCTTGTTTGCGTCCAGATTTCAAAGGCAAAATCTTGCTTTAGGGCATCTATTTGTTGCTGTGTCAGTATCGGAAATTGCTGATTTGTAGGCGATTCACAGAGAAAGCTGTAGCTCTTAGCCCTGAAAGCGTCGCGTATGAGCACCGCCATATCTATGGCATGCTGCGAGATGCGGAAATACAGGCCATCTTCAAAGAGGGTTTCGAACTGAATGCCGAGTAGCCGCCCTTTTGCTAACATTGCTCCGCGCTGCTTCATAAGGTAGCGGAAGTCGCGCTTCAAGGCGTCGTTTGTTATCACTACCGCCTCGCCAAAGAGGGCGCCTACCTTTGTGCCGCCTATGTAGAAGACGTCGCACAGTGTTGCTATATCCTTAAGTGTCAGGTCATTACCTTCAGCGGCGAGACCGTAACCGAGGCGGGCGCCGTCTAAAAACAGCGGTATCGCTGCTTCGCGGCAAACGGCGCTGATTGCTTCCAACTCGCTTTTATAATAGATTGTTCCCGTTTCGGTGGGATTAGAAATATAGACCATTGCGGGCTGCACGATATGCTCGTGGTTGGGGTCGTTGTGGTGAGCGCGGACGGTCTGCGCTATCTGCTCCGCCGTCAGTTTGCCGTCTTTCGTGGGCAGGGCGATGACTTTATGCCCTGTCGCCTCTACTGCGCCTGTCTCGTGGACGTTGATATGTCCCGTTTCTGCTGCTATCACGCCCTGATGCGGACGCAAGGCGGCGGCGATAACCGTCATATTAGTCTGAGTTCCGCCAACGAGGAAGTGGACGTCGGCGTTTTTGGCGTCGCAAGCAAGTCGTATGAGGCGGCGGGCGTTGGCGCAATGTCCGTCTTCGCCATAGCCCGAAGTCTGCTCTAAGTTAGTATCTGTCAAGCGCTTAATAATCTCAGGATGCGCCCCCTCCGCATAATCACATTCAAATCGTATCATATTGTTTAATCCTTTTGCAAGTTGCATTGTATAATGATTTTCCGCGACAAAATTAATAAAAATACAACTCAAAAAGCGATTTAGAAATGTAAAAGTTGTTTTTATGATAAATTTTCACGAAATTCGTGTTTTCATTTCAAGAAAAATCGCTATCTTTGCATTTTTATTGAAGTTATAAATTATTGAAAAATATGGCAACAATAACATTGGATTATAATATGCGGAGCATACAAGCAACCAAGGCGTTGGAGTATATCTTATCGCTTGGCTGCTTCAAGCCTAAAGAAAATGCCCTTACAAATCTTAACGGCTCAAAGGCTGATTTAGAATTTGAGCAGTTGTTCGGGGCTTGGGAGTCGGACAAGAGTGCAGAAAAAGAAGTGGCTGAACTTCGGGAAGCAAGACATTTTCGCAACAAAAAATAACTTTATAACCTTTATTATGAAGTACTTGCTTGATACGAATATTTGTGTATTTTTCTTCAGAGGAAAGTACGATATGCTAAATATCCTCAAAAACAAAGGGTATAAAAACTGCTATATTTCAGAGATTACGGTTGCAGAGTTACGCTATGGAGCAGAAAAAAGCGCCTCGCCGACAAAACAGCATGCTCTGATAGACGCTTTCCTAAAACGTATCCACGTACTCCATTTATATGATAGCATATTAGAATATGCCCGTATAAAAGTCCAATTGGAACGTGAAGGAACGCCTATCCATGATGATTTTGACGTTTTGATAGGCGCTACTGCCGTACACAATAGCATGACACTTGTAACGGATAATATCAAGCATTTTGCGAACTTTGACGGCTTGACTGTTGAAAATTGGATACAAAGAACCTGAAAAAGGGTTTCTGTCACCCACTCAAAACCGTTCCATGTCATCTTTTACTGCGTTTTCGCCGCGATATTTCTTGCTGTAGTTATTGAAGAAGTAAGAAACAAGTTCTTAATTCTCAATTCTTAATTCTCAATTCTCAATTACGGATAAAGCGCTTCCCACCACGCAGGTTGATCTTTGAGCCAGCGGTCGAACCATGCGAAGATGGTGTTGTTCCATTGCAGGCGTTTTTCGTAGGTGAGGATGTGGTGGTCCTCACCTTTGACTTGTACCAATTCTACCGGTCTGCCGAGTATTTTTAAAGCCGTGAACAACTGAATGCTTTCACCCACAGGCACATTTGTGTCGGAAGATCCGTGAAGCAGGAGCAGCGG
>JAISTJ010000141.1 GCA_031272655.1 Tannerella sp. | reverse complement strand
AAACCACAGAAAAACCAAAAGAAACCACCGATTAACCCCAAACTTCAAACCCGTTATTTAACCCAAGAGGAGGCTCGATAAACAGCTTCAGACCAGTTTCGTTTCGCCAGATGAGTGTTGAAAGAAGGGTCGGGGTTGAAAATCTTTTCTTTATGCCATTGTCGGCTTATTTCATCCGTTCCCGACCAGAAACCGACCGCCAGACCTGCCATATAAGCCGCTCCGAGCGCTGTAGTCTCCACAGTTTGTGGGCGTATGACCGTTTTTCCCAAAACATCAGCCTGAAACTGCATCAACAGGTCGTTTTTAGCCGCTCCACCGTCCACCCGCAACTCTTTCAGCCCGATACCTGCATCAAGAATCATCGCATTCACCACATCCATAGTCTGATACGCGATGCCTTCGAGCGCCGCCCTTGCAATATGCGCATCGGTAGTGCCGCGCGAGATGCCGACGATAGCGCCGCGGGCGTACTGATCCCAGTAAGGAGCGCCCAGACCCGTCAGAGCCGGCACAAAATAAACGCCGCCGTTATCTTCCGCCTTGAAAGCTAACGCTTCTATCTCTGACGACGAACGTATGATTTTAAGTCCGTCGCGAAGCCACTGCACTATTGCGCCTGCGACGAAAATGCTGCCTTCAAGCGCATACTGCGTCTTGCCGTCAAGCTTCCATGCTATCGTTGTAACGAGGTTATTCTTGGATACAACCGGTTGAGCGCCGGTGTTCATAAGTATGAAACAGCCTGTGCCATAAGTGTTTTTAACCATTCCGGGTTCGATGCACATCTGCCCGAAAAGCGCTGCCTGCTGGTCGCCGACGATACCGGCTATGGGCGCCTGCGCCGAAAACAGGGCGGTATCGGAATAGCCGTAAACCTCCGATGAAGGCTTCACTTCAGGCAACATACCGCGCGGTATCCCGAAAATCCGAAGCAATTCATCGTCCCATTCCTGAGTATGAATATTGAACAGCAACGTCCGCGAAGCATTCGACACATCGGTAACATGCACTTTTCCTGCCGTCAGCTTCCAAACAAGCCACGAATCAACCGTCCCGAACGCGAGACGCCCCTGTTCGGCTTTTTCGCGGGCGCCTTCCACGTTGTCCAAAATCCATTTAATCTTCGTTGCGCTGAAATAGGCGTCTATGATAAGGCCTGTTTTGGAGCGTATCAGTTGAAACAACCCCTGCGCTTTAAGCTCGTCGCAAAAACCCGCCGTCCGCCTGTCCTGCCAGACTATTGCGTTGTAAAGCGGCTTGCCGGTAACGCGATCCCAAACAATAGTTGTTTCACGCTGGTTAGTGATGCCTATTGCCGCCACATCGGCTATTGATACGCCCGACCGTGCAAGCACCTCCGCTGCAACGGCAACCTGCGACGACCATATCTCCAACGGGTCATGCTCAACCCAGCCGTTTTGCGGGAAAAACTGCGTAAATTCTTTCTGGGCGACGGATACAACCTCGCCGTAGTGATTGAAAAGTATTGCGCGGGAACTCGTCGTCCCTGCGTCAAATGATAAAATGTACTTTTTATCCATAGTACTGATATTAATTTTTAATTCTTAATTTTTAATTCTTAATTCTTAATTCTAAAGAAGCGGTGCAAAAAGGCGCATGAACGATTCCGAAAGTCGCTTTGTAATAGGACGTTTGCGCCACGCAGCATAACTTACTTCTTCGCAGTCTTGCAAATCCTGCATAAAGATTGATTTCATTTTAACGGTGAAATCGCGCTGATAAACAAATGTGTTTATTTCGAAATTATGTTCAAAACTGCGAAAATCGAAATTCGCCGAGCCGAAACAGGTAAGCATATCATCCATTATCAGCAGTTTAGAGTGAAGAAAGCCATTTTTATACAAATAGACTTTCACCCCCGCTTCAAGCATTTTTTGGATGTACGACATTGTGGCTAACTGCGCCGATCGCGTATCAGAGCGCTTGGGAAGCATGATACGGACGTCAATATTGCCGAGCGCCGCCATTTGAAGCGCCTGATTAAGCCCTTCGGTAGGCAAAAAATAAGGCGTTTGGATATAGATATACTTTTTTGAGTTCGAGATACAGAAGATATAAGCCTGCAACAGGGTGCGCCAGTGGCTTGACGGTCCACTCATCACTATCTGCATCTTCATGTCCGTAATCTGCGGCAACGAAGGATAGTATTCGACGCCTTTAACAATTTGGTTACTCATTGAATACCAGTCAAGTAGAAACGCCGACTGAAGCCCGTAAACTCCTTTTCCGGTAATCCTGAAATGAGTGTCGCGCCATAAGCCGAGATTATTGCCGTAAACATACCTGTCGGCGATATTCATGCCGCCTATGTACCCTATTTCGCCGTCTATTACTACGTTTTTGCGGTGATTACGATAATTGACCTTGCTCGTAAGGATAGGAAAAACAACTTTCAGGTACGGTGCAATCTCAATTCCCGCTTCTTTCATCTTATCAAAGAACTCCTTTTTGGTGTTCCAGCTTCCGACGTCATCATAAATAACACGCACTTTGATGCCCTCTTTTGCTTTGATTATCAAGGCATTACTCACTTCTTCGCCAATCCTGTCGTCCTGAAAGATATAGTACTGAAGATGAATATGATGGCGTGCGTTTTTTATGTCTTCGAGCAAACGGTCAAATTTGCTTCGTCCGTCGGTAAAAATCTCAATCGCGCTTCCCCCAATAATGGCCGAATAGTTGCTGTTTTTCAACAGGTGGGCAAGCGGAAGAAACTGTTGTGGCACGTCGTTCGGGTTTTGTTTATGGTCTTCTTTGCGCGCCTGCCGCAGAAATCGTTTGTAAACTCTTCGCGAAAGGATACGCAAACGGCGGTCATCGCGCCCGAAAAAGTAATAGACTAACAAGCCTATTCCCGGTATGAAAATAAGCACTATTACCCAAGGAATTGTTTTGAGCGGATTTCGGTTTTCTAACAAAACAAGCAAAACCAAACCTATTATAGTAATGCAGTACAATACTATAAAACTGATGCTTATGACAGCAGAGATACTTAAATCCGATATCATAACAATCTATATTATTCAGCAACAGTCTCTTCTTCCGGCTCAGAGCTAACTTCTGTTTCGCTTTCAAGCGATTTTTTGTTAACTCTCATACTTGCATTGTAATAGTATTTCTTCAATCCGTTCACATAACTTGTCATTCGATAATTGTACAGGCCTTTCTTTTCAAGCATCTTAATTATCTCTTTTTGAGTGTCGTATGTGAAAAGTGCGGGATAAATACTCTTCAATTCGTTCATCATGATTGACACTAACGTAATATTCAGTGTTATCTTGTTATATGCAAGATGACCTGCAGTAACATCGCTGAAGCCTATATCCGACACTTTGCCGTATAATTCGTCCAACTGTTCGGGAGTAAGCAGTCTGTTGTATTTCTCAAGCGGCAGTTTGCGGCTTATCATTTTGTCGCGATAAAACCGGATAAACTGCGTATAAAGCGATTTATAGACATAGCTCATCGGAGCAAGTTTATCAACCGGTTCGATAAAACCGTTTTCTTCCAACTTGCTCTCAAGCCGTAACAATTCATTTTTATTAAGGTAAAGTTGTCTCGCAAATCCTTCACGCGAATAATCACATACCCAATACATTAATTCAAACATAGAATCTATCTTATGTTTCTTTAATGTATCAAACAATTTTTTGCCGAACCTCAACCGTTTAATACCGAAATACAATTTCTTTACTTCATTAGCTTTCAGATTAAACCAGTTGTTGCTAAACTCCTTATCTTCAGAAGTTTCGATTTCCGAAATTTCAGCCTTGATTATTGGGGTTGTTGTTTCGGGCGCTTTTTTTTTTCACGATCGGCTAATTTTTCAACCGATATCTGAAACTTGCGCATTTCAGGCGAAGAATAGCCGCTTTCACGTAATAGCTTGACTAGCTGATAGATCATCGAATGTTTACTTACGCTTTTATCTTGAATTAAAGCGTTAAGTTTTTCTGCATCACAATAGGTTACAGCGTCGCTAACAGTGATTATCTCCGACTTTCTGAGAAATCCTTTCAGATTCGGGGATATATCCATTTCTTCAAACTGCGCATCAAAAGCGAATTTTTTGGGTTTTCTGCCGGGTTTGTTCTTTGCGTTTTTTCTCTTTCTGCCTTTTTTAGGCTTTTCTGCAACCGTTGATTCAGCGTCTAACGACGGCTCAATTGCCGATTCTGTTTCAACTTTTTTCCTTCTGCCGCCACGTCTTTTTACCTGCGCTTCTCCTGCCGGTGCAGACGCCTCTTCAATAGTCTGCTTCGGAAAAGTAATATTGTAAGCAGATAACTGCAATTTCAGTTCTTCAATGAGCTTGGAAATGTCTTTCCCAATTTTCTCACTTATTTGCTCAACTATATTTGCTGTAACATTCTGAATGATAGTCTTTTGGGCTTCTTCATCCAAAGCAAAAGTCATCCCGCTTAAACTCAATGATAATTTTCTATTGTCCATATTGATTATTATTAAAATGCCCCAAAGTTACAGATAATTTTTAAATAAATAATTTATTTGTCATATATTTAAGTTTATTTATGAAAATTTCGACATAATTAACCTTAGCCTCTTTATTCTTAATTTCTAAAATCTGAAATCTAAAATCTGAAATCTAAAATCTTAATTCTTAATTCTTAATTCTAATCCGTATCCCGTTGCGGACAACTTTCTCGCTGACGAAGACAAGATACCCGCCACCACCGGCTCCAGAAATTTTCCATCCGAGCGCCTGAGACTTGTAACT
>JAISTJ010000125.1 GCA_031272655.1 Tannerella sp. | reverse complement strand
CTTAAAAACCTTGGGAAATAGCCTTTTTCACCACTCAATAGGCGTCAAGCCGTTTTCGGACAGGTAGGCGTTGGCTTTTGAGAAGTGTTTATTGCCGAAGAAGCCTCGACTGGCGGATAGCGGCGAAGGGTGGGGCGATTGCAGGATAAGATTGCGGCTTGGGTCTATCATCTGACCTTTGCGTTGGGCGTATGCGCCCCAAAGGATATAGACGATATGCTCGCGTTGGGTCGCTAACTTGCCTATAACCGCGTTTGTAAATGTCTCCCAACCCCTGTTTTGATGAGAGCCGGCCTGATGAGCGCGAACGGTCAGGGTGGCGTTCAGCAGCAGTACGCCCTGATCCGCCCATCGCGTCAAATTGCCGCTTAAAGGCACAGGTTTGCCGACGTCCGACTTTATCTCCTTGAAAATATTCTGCAACGACGGCGGAAACCGCACTCCGTCCTGCACCGAAAAACATAATCCATGCGCCTCACCCGGCTCGTGGTACGGATCCTGTCCAAGCAAAACAACTTTCACCTTGTCGAAAGGGCAATGGTTGAAAGCATTGAAGATCAACCCTGCAGGCGGATATACGGCAGTGGTCAAATATTCATTGCGCACAAAATCAGTAAGTTGCACAAAGTAAGGCTTCTCAAATTCCTCTGCCAAAACGGCTTTCCAGCTCGCTTCAATTTTTACGTCCATAAATTTTTTTCTGCAAATTTACTGATATTTCCCGAAAAATTCGTAATTTTGCAGCATTAATAACAAAGTGTGCTTGATAACCACTTAAAAAACAAGACGTATGAAAAAAATGGTATCCGTCCCCTTTATGACGCTGGGGATTTTGTTTGTAGTTTGTCTGATAGTCTCCAATTTCCTTGAGACTAAAGTGATTCAGATCGGACCTGTTACTTCTACTGCGGGTCTGCTTGTCTTTCCGCTGTCGTACATCATTAATGACTGTATCTCCGAAGTGTGGGGCTACCGTAAGGCTCGCCTTATCATCTGGTGCGGGTTTGCGATGAATTTCGTCGCCGTAGCGCTTGTACAGCTGTCAATTATCCTGCCGGCGGCGCCATTCTGGGAAGGCGGCGACAGCTTCAATATGATTTTCGGCATGACGCCGCGAATAGTTGCTGCAAGTTTCGCAGCTTTTTTAACAGGCTCATTTATAAATGCTTACGTGATGAGCAAGATGAAAATTTCATCGCAGGGAAAGCATTTTTCATTGCGGGCTGTAGTCTCAACTATTGCCGGAGAAAGCGCTGACTCGCTGATTTTCTTTCCGATAGCTTTTTTCGGACTTATCCCCAGCGACCGGATGGCGCTGATGGTAGTAACCCAGATCGCCCTCAAATCTTTGTACGAAATAATCGTACTGCCCGTTACAATCCGCATCGTTCGGTATGTTAAGAAAATTGACGGCAGCGATGTTTATGACACTCAGGTTTCATTTAATCCGTTTAAAATTCGACAATTATAGCAATTTTTTTTGGTTTTTGTCAATTAATTTATAACTTTGTCGCTGATTATTTACATTTTTATAATGGAAAGGATTTTAATTATGAAACGTACATGGTTGATAATCAGCGTAATACTGGCGCTTGTCATAGTTCCGGTCAGTTGTATCTACGACAGGGTAAATGACTGGGAATCCGAATCCACCCAAGATCCGGACGATAATATTTCGGACGAAAACACCGATTATCTCATCAAGAGGACATTCCAATACACTTTTATCACTTCAAAGATTGAAAATGTATCGTCTTATGCCTACCCTGACCTGACGACTGCGCCGCCCGTTTTCAGATTTGATTCTGCGGAATACGTCGGCTTGTGGCTTACGGGAGAAAAAAATACCGCTATTTATCAAAACCGAAAAATAGCCCTCAATGACAATGAAGCTGCTAAAGGCGACACAATATCCACAGTAACAGACACTTTGACCACAAGATTAAAAAAAGCCGTCAGTTTCAGCTATTATCCATATCAGTCGTCGGGGGTTTCGTCCACCACTGTTTCTTACAGCCTCAATCCCGTTCAAAATCAGTCGGCTGACAGCGCTTCCGAGAAATCCGTGTCCGGCGCTGTCTGCAAAAACTTGTTCATGGTCTCTAACCTCTCCGATACGTTTAGCCTTGATAAAGGCACGGGGCAGATGTACCTCAAAAACATCTTTTCCATGCTTCGTTTTCAGGTCAAAAAAGACGCTTCGTTTACCGAATTTAGCAGTCAAAAAATTAAACGCATTCAGGTTTATGTCGTAAAGAAAAACGACATTGCAAAGCCGCTTGACAAGTATATTCTCGCCGGAAATTACACCGTTGACGTGTCTAAAGGACATTCCGCGACGCCCGTTTTTGACGCCGGCGTCGGCAAGTCGTCAAATACGATAACAGCTTCAATTACCGGAGGAAGCGAGATAGGCAGCTCTTCGGGGCCATATATATGGCTCACTGTCAATACTTTAAAAATTGCTTCGGATGAATGTTTGCTTTCGGTTGTTGAAACCGAAGCTTGGAAAATTTATACGAAACACAATGTAACCGAGCTAAAGCCCGACAACGTTTATACTTTCAATATTACCGCAAAGAAAACGAGCGCGGGCGATTCATACACCGTTCCTGCCGATGACGTGGTTGTGAACAGTTTCTCGCAAGCGGCAAACTGCTACATAATCAGTAAGCCCGGATTGAGCCGGATACCGATGAGGACTATTTCAAACACACCTGCTTTGACTGGCACAAAAGCAGATTGGCTTTGGGCGTCGAAAATCGGCGGAGGCAATGCCTTTTCAATCACAGAGCTGATTGATACTACAAAGTTCGCAATAGTTGATGCCGGCGGAAATAAATATGTGCAGTTCAAAGTCGGGACGCAGTTTGGCGAATACACGGAAGGGAATGTTATTATAGCACTTAAAAATAATTCCGGGGATATCGTCTGGTCATGGCATATATGGATTACCGACCAACCTGATGATATTGTTTTCCCGTCAGGTAAATACTTTTTAGACAGGAATTTAGGGGCGTTATCGGCAAAACTTACCGATGCGGATATAGACAGATACGGCTTCCTGTACCAGTGGGGCAGGAAAGATCCGTTCATTGGCGGCGACGGCAAGAAAAACGAGACGGCGTCAGCCTCAGACCTGCTGTCTTTAGCCATTGCGAATACTATTCTCAACAAGGTTTCATGGGGAGCTTTAGCCGGAAACAGCCCAAAATACGGCACAATAGCTTATTCCGTTGAAAACCCGACACAGTTTATTTACAGTTCGCAATATAATGAAAGTAGTGGTTATGCGGACTGGATAGCTGATAAAACAGACGGCGATACGGCAAGATGGTATCTCCCTCATCCTTATAAAACCGACTACGACCCGTGTCCGCCCAACTACAGAGTGCCTGATAGACAGGATTTTGAAGAGTTGCACGCAGCATACGCCAAACCTACGCCAACATTTAACAATATAAGCTATAAAACATGGGAATACGTGATCAGTACCGGAATTAGCGCATACTTCCCTGTTACCGGCTACCGTTACGGCAGGAATGTTACCGGCGTAAACGTTGGCGGACAGCTGATCAGTTCGGGCACCGACACAAAAGCCGGAAGCATGGCTTACTGGACGCGGACGCCGGCCCGTAAAAGCGGCACTAACGGAGGCTCCTATCGGTTATACTCGTCCGATATTACACTGTACAGCGCAGATGAGTTCACCGACAACGCCGATGCCTTAGCTGTCCGTTGTATTAAATATTAATTTTATTTTTTTTAATTCTTTTGAAGTCTTTTTTAATTGTCTTAAAACGTTTCGTACCGCCTTATAAAAAATATTTGGCGCTAAATATAGTTTTTAACATCCTGTCTGCCATTTTCAACGTATTCACTTTTACGCTGATTGTGCCAATCCTGAACATCCTGTTTAAGATTGATTCTCATACATATACGTATATGGAATGGTCGTTCAGCCCTTTCTCAGGCGATTGGTGGCAGTCGGCGCCCGAAATCATCCAAAACAACTTCTTCTGGTTTGTTAATCATTTGATTGAAACCCACAGCGGCTCGTTTACGCTTGTTATGCTCGGCTTGTGCCTGTCGCTGATGACGCTTCTCAAGGTGCTTACAATGTATTTAGCTTTCTATACCATGATACCTATCAGGACTGGCGTTGTTAGGGACATCAGGAATAAGATTAACCTGAAAATCATGGAGTTACCACTCGGATTTTTTTCCGAAGAGCGTAAAGGCGACATCATTGCCCGCGTTTCGGGCGATGTAAACGAGATTGAAACATCTATCATGAGTTCGCTTGATATGCTCTTCAAAAATCCTATCATGATCGGCATTTATCTTGCGGCGATGCTTGTTATCAGCTGGCAACTGACGCTTTTTGTCTTCATCCTGCTGCCTCTTGCGGGCTATGTTATGGGAAAAGTTGGCAAAACGCTCAAACGCAAATCGTTTCTCGGACAGACGCAGTGGGGCGCGCTGATGAGCAAGATTGAGGAAACGCTTGGTGGACTGCGTATTATCAAGGCTTTTAACGCCGAAAACAAGATGCACGATAATTTTGTGCGCCTCAATGAGACTTTCCGCCGAACTACCAACCGCATTTACCGCCGCCAGCAACTCGCCCATCCAATGAGCGAACTGCTCGGCACTATCACCATCGTCATCATCCTGTGGTACGGCGGCACACTTATACTCGGCAATAACAGCCCCATTGACGCCTCTACTTTTATCTATTATCTTGTGATTTTTTACAGTATCATCAACCCCGCCAAAGAGTTGAGCAAGGCTTCATATTCAATACAGAAAGGCTTGGCATCAGTGCAAAGGGTTGATAAACTGCTACTTGCGCAATCAAACATCAAGTCCCCCGCCAATCCCGCACAGATAGCACTAAACGAGGCTATCGAATACCGCGATGTATGGTTCCGTTACGGTTCCGAATGGGTGTTGAAAGGCATCAATCTCCGCATAGATAAAGGCAAAACGGTCGCTATTGTAGGGCAATCCGGCTCCGGAAAAAGCACTCTCGCCGACATGCTACCTCGTTTTTATGATGTAGAAAAAGGCGCCGTTACTATTGACGGCACGGATATCCGCAATGCCTCACTGCATGACCTGCGTGAACTGATGGGCAATGTCAGTCAGGAACCCATACTTTTCAACGATTCTTTCTTCAATAACATAGCTTTCGGCGTTTCTTCCGCTACCCTATCCGAAGTCGAAGAAGCGGCGAAGATAGCCAATGCCCATGAATTTATCACCGCTTCCGAAGCGGGATACGATACCAATATCGGCGATCGGGGCTGCAAACTGTCAGGCGGCCAACGGCAGAGGATAAGCATCGCAAGGGCTATCCTTAAAAACCCGCCTATCCTGATCCTCGACGAAGCGACTTCTTCGCTTGACACCGAATCGGAAAGATTAGTGCAGGAAGCGCTCGAAAACCTTATGCGCAACCGCACTACAATTGTTATTGCGCACAGGCTGTCCACTATCCGTAACGCCGACGAGATTTGCGTCATGCACGAAGGCGAGATTGTGGAACGCGGCCGACATGATGAACTGCTTGCCATTGACGGCTATTACAAGCGTCTCTGCGAAATGCAGGGATACTGAAAAAAACACTTTTTTGCCGTTTTTGGTCGGTTTTTCATTATAAATCGCTATCTTTGCGGCGCTTTTAGTTGCGGCAGTGGCGTAATGGTAGCCGCGTCGGCCTTAGGAGCCGGTGCCGAAAGGCGTGGGGGTTCGAGTCCCTTCTGCCGCACTAAGAAATACAGCACGAAGCAATCCCGAAAAACATTACGCGCTGCTCATGCCGATAAGGAAAGAGGCGGCGAGCAGAATTACAAGTCCAATCCACATCAAGGCGTATGTCTTGCGGGAGACATTTTTCCATTCTTTGCGGTATAATCCCCACAGTGTGGCAAATACTATTGTCAGCGTCATAAGGATGCCCCACGCCACAAACGAGTACTCGCCCATTTGCGCCTTGCCCATCCCGAAAAAGACGTAATTGATGTACCACAGGAAGCCCGCTAAGGCGCATAAAAGATAGTTGCGAAACGGGAAACGGGCTGTTGCGCTGCCGTCCGACGTCCAAAACAGCCTTACGCCGCCATTGCGACCTGCCATATAAAGGCACCAGACAAGCGTAACGGCAAACGAACCGGTGTATAACACAAGAAAGACGGCGCAGGTGCCGAAAAGCGGGTTTGTGCCGTTAGCGATGCAGGCGTCAGCTATCGGGGCGCCCTGTTCTATGCCGAGCGCTGCTGCTGAGCCGGTTACGCCCACAAATAGCGCCGCCGCAAGCCCTTTCTTGATATCGAACTCATTATTCGCAACTTGTCCGGGGGCGTCGGAGCCGGAAACTTTTTCAGTCTCGCGGCTTTTCAGCAATCCCGCAAAGCCCGATATGCCAATTCCGATAAGCGCAATCACTATCCCGCTGATTAACAGCGTCCCGCCGGCGCCTTCAAAAAGTTTCGTCAATCTGCCGTCAATAGCCGGAGGCACAAGCGTACCGATTGCCATCATCAACCCAAGCGACAGCGCGTATCCAAGCGCAATGCCTAAATAACGCAGCGACAGCCCGAATGTCAAGTTAGCCAAGCCATATATCGCCCCAAGCAGAAATATCCACCAGAGCGTCTTTGCTGGCACCTGCCCAAGCGCGGACATGAAGCCGGGTGAAAACAGCAGACATACTAAGAAAGGCACTGCGATATAGCCAAACAGACAATAGACAAGCCAGTAATTCTCCCATTTCCA
>JAISTJ010000057.1 GCA_031272655.1 Tannerella sp. | reverse complement strand
TACCGCCCGCTGCTGCGCGACTATCTCAAACTTGGCGTCGCCGGACAGACGCCGCAAGACCTGCAGCGCTGCTTCGCCTTCCACACCGAGTTCGCCGCCTCCGGCGATATGCACAACGCTAGATTTTAGATTTTAGATTTTATCCGTATTTGCACCCTTGTTGCGGTAGATAGCGAACGAAGTGAAGCAATCCCATTATGAATAAAATAGAAACCCGCCTGATACTCAGCGTTTTATCGTTTTATCTCTGTCTGTTGATGCAGGCGCAGACAACTCCAACACTCTACGCCGAAACAAATCAAAAGGCTATGCGTCAATGGGTTGATTCGGTTTACGAGAGCATGAGCGATGATGAGCGCATAGGGCAGTTTTTTATGGTTTCAGCTCCTACAAATGCCGATTCGAAAAACGTCGCCGACCTTGTCAGTCTTGTCAAGAACAGCAAGGTCGGCGGCGTTATTTTTTTCAAAGGCAAGCCGGAGACGCAGTTATTGATTACTAACCGTTTGCAGCGCGAAGCAAAGACGCCCCTGCTGATAGGCATTGACGGCGAATGGGGGCTTTCAATGCGGTTAAGCAACACCACCCGTTTCCCCAAAAACATGATGCTTGGGGCGGTGCAGGACATTAAGCTGATAGAGCGCTACGGCGAGGAAGTGGGGCGGCAGTGCAGGGAGATGGGCATTCACGTCAATTTTGCGCCTGTCCTTGATGTGAACAGCAATGTGAACAACCCCGTGATAGGCATTCGTTCTTTCGGCGAAGAGCCTGAAGATGTGGCAAGAAAGGCGGCCGCATACTCACGGGGACTTGAAAAGGCGGGCGTCATCTCCGTCGCCAAGCATTTTCCAGGGCATGGCGACACCAACAACGATTCCCATTACTCGCTACCGACAATTGATCACGATTTGAAACGCCTGAAAAACACCGAGTTATATCCTTTCAGCAGATATATCAAAGGTGGTTTTTCAGGAATAATGGTTGCGCACCTTAACATTCCCGCGTTACGCACCGAAGGCCGCCCCGGCTCGCTGTCATATAGCGTTGTTACAGAGCTGCTTCGCGATGAGATGGGATTTCGCGGCTTGTGCTTCACCGATGGACTTGCGATGAAAGGCGCCGTTGCTGGCGAAAACGAGAGCGTCTGCGTCCTTGCACTTAAAGCCGGCAACGATATACTCGTCGGTCCGGTTGATCCCGTGAAAGAGATAAACGCTGTTAAACAGGCTGTTAAGGCAAAAAAACTTAACATGGCTGATCTTGAGAAACGCTGCCGCCGAATTTTGGCTTACAAGTACATCGCGGGGCTGAACAGGAAGCCTTCGCTGTCCACAAGGGCGCTTCCGGAAAGGCTGAACACCCCGCAAGCCGCCCTGATAGACGCCAAACTCAACGAAGAAGCCATTACTTTAGTTAAAAACGACGATGATTTCATCCCGCTTAAGCATTTGGACGGCAAACGGATAGCCGCCCTGTCACTCGGCGGAAAAGCCGATAATATTTTTCAAGAGACATTGCAAAAGTACTGTAAAACAGACTGTTATAACATCTCTCCCAAAACCGAAGCAGTGCGGAGAAAAGAGATTTACGACCGCCTCAGAAAAGCAGATCTGATAATCTGCAGCGTCCACAGCGCCGACGCACGCGAGAGCGCCGAGCTGCGGAATATAGCTAAAACTAACGATTTGATATATGTTTTTTTCACCGTCCCCTACAAATGCGCCGGTTTTGCCGAGTCGTTGGTTTCGGCTAAAGCTGTTGTGGTCGGGTATGAAGACACCGAGCTGTCGGAAAAGTTTGCTGCTCAGGCAGTTTACGGCGGGATTGCCGTCAAGGGCGCTTTACCGGTAAGCATTCCGGGCATGTACACCGTAGGAACAGGCATTGAAACGGCCAAGATACGCCTCGGCTACCATGTTCCGGAAGAAGTCAACCTCAGTTCGTACAAACTTCACGAAATAGACTCAATCGTGAAGGAAGGGCTTGATAAAGAAGCATATCCGGGCTGCCGGGTGCTTGTGGCAAAAGACGGGATGATTGTTTACGACAAGGCTTTCGGCTATTACGACTACACGAAAACGAACAAAGTAACATGGAAAACTGTTTATGACCTCGCCTCGATAACAAAGGCTACCGGCACGCTGCTGTCGGTGATGAAATCGTATGACGAAGGCAATTTTGAACTCAACGACCGGATTTCCGACTATCTGACGGATCTGAAACAATCCGACAAGAAAAACCTGATAATCAAAGAGATGCTTTATCACCAGTCGGGTTTGCCACCCGTGATAAATTTCTTTGAGCAGGCAATTGACCGCAACAGTTACACCGGCTCGCTCTACAGCCGCAAACGGGATAATCTCCATCCCTATCGTTACGACGCCCAAAACTATGTCAATAACACCTTCAAATTCAACGCTTCCGATGTTTCGCACGTGAAGAAAAAAGGCTTCAATGCCGAAGCAGGGCGCGATTTCTACGTCAGCGACGTTTTTGTTAAAGACAGCATCATTGAGGGCGTCAAACGTGCACGCCTCGGCGCAAGCGGCAGATACACATACAGTTGCGTGAATTTTATCTTATTGAAACTGATGATAGAACGGCAGACTGGCATAACAATAGATAAGTACCTGAATGACAACTTCTTAAATCCTCTCGGAGCATCGTCAATGACGTATAACCCGCTGAAAAAGATGGATATATCGCTGATAGCGCCTACGGAAGACGACCATTTCACTCGCCGTCAGTTGATTAGGGGATATGTCCACGACGAGGCGGCGGCTTTTCAGGGCGGCGTGTCGGGCAACGCGGGGCTGTTCTCTAATGCCGAAGACCTTGCGAAAATAGCCCAACTGTACCTAAATAACGGCATATACGGCGGCGAGAGGCTGATCTCGACGAAGACATGCAAGCTGTTCACCGGCAGCAAATCGCCTACATGCCGGCGCGGGCTTGGTTTCGATAAGCCTGATACTCAGAATATTTCGCGCTCCCCGTGCGGAAAAAACGCACCCGCTTCGGTTTACGGACATACAGGCTTCACCGGAACATGTTTTTGGATAGATCCGGATAACAATCTGATATTCATATTCTTAAGTAACCGCACATATCCGTCCCGCACCAATGCCAAGCTTTTCTCGCTCGACATCAGGACGAAAATCCAAGACTGCATCTACGAAGCAATCCGCTAAAATCTTAATTCATTCGTTAGGCAGCGTGTAAGTCTTAAAAGCATACTTCACCTCGCTGTGGTATTTTTCGCCCGGGCGCAAAGTGGTGCTTGGAAACTGCGGATGGTTAGGGCTGTCGGGATAGTGCTGGGTTTCAAGGCATAACGCACCTCTGTGAGGATACAGGACGCCATGTTTGCCCTTATCCGATCCGGCCATGAAATTGCCCGTATAGAACTGGATACCAGGCTCATTGGTGTAAACATCCATCAAAATCCCGCTCACATCGCTATAAACCCTTGCCGCAATTTCGCGGGTATTGCCATGAGTGTTGAGAATCCAGTTGTGGTCGTAGCCCTTGCCAAGTACGATCTGTTCAAAATCTTCATCTATTCCTGCCCTAAGGATCATCTGGCGGCGCAAATCCATAGGCGTACTGTCCACAGGTTCAATGGATTGCGGTATCAGAGTGCCGTCAACTGCCGTGTAAGTATCGGCGTTGATAAGTACATAATGGTCAAGTATCTGGGTGCCAAGCTTTCCGGACAGGTTGAAATAGCTATGGTTAGTCAGGTTGCAGACTGTCGGCTTGTCGGTCGTGGCATCATACAGGATATCAATGGAATTGTCGTCGTTAAGCTTGTAAGTTACCGTTACGTCCAAATTTCCCGGAAAACCGGCTTCCCCGTCTTTCGACAAGTAATGAAGTTTAAGTGTCTGGGCATCAATCTTTTCTGCTTCCCAAACTTTAGTGTGGAAACCGTTCGGCCCTCCGTGCAGACAGTGCCCGTTGTTATTGGCAGGCAACTGGTATTCTTTCCCGTCGAGCGTGAATTTTGCGTCCTTGATGCGGTTGCCGTAACGCCCAATCAGCGCCCCGTAGTTGCCGTCGGACGCCAAATACTCTGCAATAGAGCCGTATCCGAGCACTACATCCTTGAAGTTACCCCGCCTGTCGGGCACCATTAGCGACACAAGCCGGCCGCCGTAATTAGTGATACACGCTTCTGCCCCTGTTGAGTTTTTCAGGACGTAAAGCGCCGTCTTCCTGCCTTCATGTTTGCCTACGAAATCCTTGGTATTCAGGCCTGAAAGCGTTTGAATATTCTTCTCTTCCTTCTTGCACGACAGCAGCGCCGCCACCGCCAATGCGATAAATAATACTTTTTTCATAAATTTATTCTTAAATATTGTTTTTCAGTTTAAAACAGTTGCAAAAGTAATACTTTTCTTTCAATCCGCAATAAAAATCTAAAGAGTTTTGATAAAAAAAACGTATCTTTGCAGCCCCAAAACAGCGTAAAATAATGTTTTTTAACTACGAAGACATAAATAAACATCTTGAAAATGAGCCTTTTATAACCATTTCAAAAATTGCGGACAAACTGAACGCAGAGACGTACGTGATAGGTGGTTTTGTGAGGGATATTTTTTTACACCGGCAGTCGAAAGATATTGACGTTGTAACTGTCGGAAGCGGCATCGCACTCGCCGAAGCGGTTGCAAAGCAATTCGGACGGAAGGCGCATTTATCTGTTTTTCAGAATTTTGGCACGGCGCAGGTGAAATTCGGGGAGTGGGAAATTGAATTTGTCGGTGCACGCCGCGAATCGTACACGCACGGAAGCCGCAAACCGATAGTTGAAGACGGCACCCTCGAAGATGACCAGAACCGTCGCGACTTCACTATCAACGCATTAGCTGTTTGTCTCAACGGCGATAAATACGGCAAGTTGCTCGACCCGTTCGGTGGATTGGAAGACCTTGAAAACCTGCGCATTGTAACACCCCTTGACCCTGATATTACTTTCAGCGACGACCCCCTGCGCATGATGCGGGCTGTGCGTTTCGCTTCACAACTCGGCTTTTTCATTGATCCCGATACTTTTGATGCTATCGAACGCAACAAGTCCCGCCTTGAGATTATCTCGCAGGAACGTATTGTGGATGAGCTAAATAAGATTATCATGTCGCCAAAACCGTCTATTGGCTTCGATTTGCTTGACAGGTGCGGACTGCTCGAACTGATACTGCCTGAACTGTGCGCCCTCAAAGGGATTGAGACCAAAGACGGCATCGGGCATAAAGATAATTTCGCCCATACGTTGATGGTGCTTGACAGGCTGAGCAAAACGTCTGATAAACTGTGGCTTAGGTGGAGCGCCATTTTCCATGACATCGGCAAACCCGCTTCCAAACGGTTCGATAACCGTCTCGGATGGACGTTTCATAGCCACAACATTATTGGCGCCAAGATGCTTAATGGCATTTTCCGCCGCCTCAAACTGCCTATGGATGAGCGACTTAAATATGTTCAGAAAATGGTGATGCTTCACATGCGGCCTATAAACCTTGTGGATGAGGATGTTACTGATTCGGCTGTTCGCCGTTTGCTGTTTGACGCCGGCAACGACATTGACGACCTGATGCTGCTTTGCGAGGCGGACATCACAAGCAAGAACCCCGAAAAAGTGCGGCTTTATCTTGAAAATTTCCGTCTTGTGCGTGAGAAGTTAGTCCTCATAGAGGAGAAAGACCGTATCCGTAACTTCCAGCCGCCTGTTTCCGGCGAAGAGATAATGGAAACATTTTCGCTGCCTCCGTCAAGACCTGTCGGAGCTATCAAGGAAGCCATCAAAAACGCTATCCTCGACGGCGTTATCCCCAACGACCGCGAAGCCGCCCTCCGTTTCATGCACGAAACGGCTTGCGAAATGGGGATTTTTTAGATTTTAGATTTTAGATTTTAGAACAATACCAAACGCAACGGCGCAAAGTTCTTAAAACGCAAAGCAAGGATCGTATCACAGTATTATTTCGGCTCATTTCGGCTCAAACCGGCTCAAAAAAAATTTTGTGGTTTCGTATTATATTCGTATCTTTGCGGCGTAGAAATTTAAATTTATAATTATGCAAGCAGTCATTCAAAATTATAATCTTTCGTTGCCGGTGAGCGATGCAGGATTTCTGAGAACATTGTCGAAGAAGTTGGGATGGACGGTGGCAAAGGCGAAAGCCGCCCCTGCCGTAAAAGCGGAAGAACATAGTCCGCTGTATTACGACCTTCAGAGTGCATTTCACGATGTGCGTTTGATGCTTGATGGTAAAAAAAAGAAAAAAACCGCTCAAGAATTTCTTTATGAACTACGAAATAATAACGACTGAAGATTTTGAGCGCAATTTCAGGCGATTGGGCAAAAAATATGCCTCTTTGCCGGATGATTATGAGCGGTTGATAGAAGAACTGCTTGAAAACCCTCGACTTGGTACCGATCTTGGCAACCACATCCGTAAAGTCCGTATGGCGATTACTTCTAAAAACAAGGGTAAACGTGGCGGTGCGCGGGTTATCACTTGCAATGTGCTTGTAAGTATCAGCAATACAGATATTTACCTGCTAACCATCTACGACAAAGGCGAAAAAGACAGCATTTCCCGAAAAGAAATTCTGCAACTGAAAATAGAAAACAATCTTGTCTAAGGAGATCGGAAACTGTGTTGTTTTGTGTTTGTTTAACATTTAAGTGGGTTAAAAGTTAAACAAACTTAATTTGGGAAAAATTGGGGGGATTTTGGGGTTTTTGGGATGTTTTTTGGGAAAAAACTTTTTGCGGATTTCGCAAAAAATTGGGAAAATTTTGATTTTTGTGGACTTTTTTTGTACAACTTCTGTGGGTTGTTACATTTTTTGTATAATTCGGGGAGGTAAAACGGGCGTTTGTTGCATTTTTTATCAAAATTTTTTTTGAAATGTGTCATTTTTTTGTTACATTTATTTTGAAAATATGTTTTATCTTTGCGGCGGATTTCAACTCGAAGGTGCGGCGGCGGTTTAACACGACGGCAGGAAGACAGGACGGCACGACGTACCACGTCATTGCGAGGCACGAAGCAATCCAGAGACTTCAAGTACCACGTCATTGCGAGGTACGAAGCAATCCAGAAAAAAGAGGTATGAAGGTTTTATTGACTGGATTGCTTCACTTCGTTCGCAATGACGAAGGGGTGGGTATTCGCAATGAGGGGAAACTGATAAACTGATAAACTAATAAACTAAAAAAAGATTATACAATAATTAATTAAAAATATAGGAATTATGAAACGGGTATATATTAGAATGAGTGTATATGGCAAGACAGGTGTATGTCTGCCGATGACACCGGGGCAGGCGCTGAGGGCGGCTGCTGGGATGGGCGCGGATGATGTGCTTGATGTGCATGGTGCGTCTATGGAATTGGCTGATAATATGATATTTACCCCCCCCACCCCCCGAAATGGGCTGTATTAAAGGTGGTTACATAATTTACAGAATTTTGGTTTAACACGAAGACAGGAAGGCAGGACGGCACGACGTACCACGTCATTGCGAGGTAAACCCTTATTTGAGGAGGAACCCTTAGTAGCATGTCGGACATATTCGCCTCTCTCTCCCTTAT